>CAZVUJ010000138.1:0-3220 GCA_964630135.1 uncultured Pseudomonadales bacterium
GACGGTTTCTCTGCACACAAAAATCGTTTACAGTAGTGGTATGCCTGACCCATTAGTGCCTCAGTCGTTTCATGCGCAAAGCAGTGAGGCCGTTTTTCAAAGACTTACAACCAACCAGGAAACCGGACTCTCGGATAATGAGGCGAGCGAGCGCCTACAAACGTTTGGCCGCAATATCCTGCCTGATTCTGACCCACCCTCATCGTGGATTATCCTATTGAATCAATTCAAAAGTACGATTGTCTATATTTTGGCAGCAGCAGCCATTATTTCCTTGGTTTACCACCACTATCTCGACTTTTGGATTATTGTTATTCTGGTGCTTTTAAATGCGCTACTGGGGTTTTTACAAGAATTCAAGGCTGAGCGCTCGATTGAAGCGCTCAAGCAATTGGTTACTCCCCGCATTACGGTTATCCGGGAAGGCAAACGGTTTTTGCTGGATTCTGCGCTGGTAGTGCCCGGAGATGTCATGATTCTCGAGGAAGGGGATCAGGTTCCTGCCGATGGTCGAATTATCTCAGTCGATAATCTGCAAGCGGATGAGAGCGCCTTAACGGGTGAATCCAATCCGGTCGTCAAAACAGTCGATGCTTTGGCAACCAATGTGCCTATCGCTGAGCAAACGAACATGGTGTGGATGGGCTCAGCCGTGTCGGCCGGAAACGCGACCGTTATCGTGGTGGCTACGGGTAAGCACACTATGCTTGGGGGTATCGCTTCAGGGCTGCAGCACATCGAGGAAAGACAAGATCATTTCAAGCAGAAAACGAATGATTTAGCCAAACAAATGGGAGTCGTGGCAGTGGGCAGTGTGGTGTTGATTTTTGTGGTGGGCTATTTTGTCCGGGATTTTTCCTTTGAAACGATTCTCATGTTTTCGGTGGCCTCACTGGTTTCGGCGATTCCTGAAGGGTTGCCGATGATTTTGACGGTAATCTTGGCATTGAGTGCCCAGCGCATGGCACAGCGCAACGCTCTGGTGCGTCGCTTATCCACCACGGAAACCCTCTCGGTTGTGGACACGATTGTCACCGACAAAACGGGTACGCTTACTCAAAACAAGATGAGTGTCGCTTGTTTACAATTGCCCTATCAACCTCTCATGCACATCAGGCGTCATGAACATCTGCTGAAAGTGGACCAAGCAGATAGCGAGCCTACCGCTAAGCATTATCCACTGCAAAAATTGCTGGACATCGCGGGCCACTGCCACAATGTTCATGTGGAGACAGCTGACTCGGGAGAGCAAGTCTTCAAAGGAGATCCGACCGAAGTGGTGTTGTATTCTCTGGCAGAAGAACTGGCGATTACTGCCTCCTACCAACCCTCAGCCATGAGGGAGCTGGATGATTTGCCGTTTGATATGAAAACTCGCTTGCGGGCTACGTTGGTGGAGTATGCCGATACAGGGAAGCGGGAAATTCTGGTTATCGGTTCACCGGAAGCAATTTTAGAGCGGTGTCAGAAAGTCCTGATGCCCGACCACCAAGAACACCATCTGAATGAAGCTCATAGAGAGCATCTTGCGCATCACCTTCATGAGCTAGCCAGTAAAGGTATGCGGGTGATTGCGCTGGCATACAAAAAGACCACCCTGGAGAAAGTGGAAGAAGCGGATATGAGCACCTTAGTAATGGTCGGTTTAGCCGGGATGATTGATCCACCTCGAGCAGAAACCAAAACTGCGATTGCCGCCGCTCACAAAGCAGGCATCAGGGTCATTATGGCCACTGGTGATCACCCCTTAACGGGCACGGCTATTGCCCTGGACCTGGGGATTGTGGATGCGGCTGCGGTTGATCGCCAGGTCATCACCGAGGCCGAGTTTAATGCCCTTTCCGAAATAGAAATGTCGGCGCGCCTAAGCGAGCTGCGCGTGTTTGCCCGCATGACGCCGCTCGCCAAATTGCGCCTAGCGGAATTATTGCAGCAACAGGGACATGTAGTGGCCATGACGGGCGATGGCGTCAACGATGCCCCGGCGCTAAAACAAGCCGATATTGGCCTGAGTATGGGCAAGCATGGCACCGATGTCGCCCGGGAGGCGAGCGATATTGTCTTAACCGATGACAACTTTGCTACGATTATGGCTGCGATTGAAGAAGGCCGCACCCAGCTGCGCAATGTGCGCAGGACGAGCTTTTTCTATATCACTACCAATCTAGGCGAAACGTTGACGCTGCTGGTGTTTTTGCTTATTGGTTTCCCGTTGCCGTTGTTGCCTAAACAGTTGCTTTGGCTTAATTTGGTGACTGCCGGTGTCAACGACATTGCGCTGGCACTGGAGCCGCCCCATGAAGATGCGCTTGATGCGCCGCCCAGGCCCAAGGGTGAAGCCATTCTTAACAACCAAATCAAGGCGTTTTTGCTGCTTATTGTCGGAACACTCATGCTTCTTTCTCTGGGAACGTTTGTGGTCTTTTTGCCGCAAGGCCTGGAAAAAGCCCGCACTGCTGTGTTTGTGACCCTGGCAGCTACGCAGCTATATACCATGTTTGGCTTGCGCTCACTCAAGCGTTCACTTAAAACAATTGGCTTGTTTTCCAGCCGGCCAGCACTAATTGCCCTTGTTATTTCGTTTACGCTTCTTTGTGTCGTGCTCTATATCCCTCACTTAAGCCGCATTTTTGCCTTTAGACCGTTGAGCTTAGGGGAAATGCTGCTCTGCCTGGGTATTTCGAGTTTGGCTCTTGCCGCTTGTGAAGGCTACAAGGCCTATTACCGCAACCGGCCCAAGCAAGGCCTGGTAGGATTTAGCGGATTGAAAGCGTGACATAATCAGCCTCCGGCAGAAAACTTATTAAAGCGTCTATTCCTCCAGGATAAGCAAATTCATCTAAATTTCGTGCAGCGGCATAATCACTGGGTAAGTGCTCGGAGTTTCTAATAAGTCCAGTTTCAGTAGCTACTTTTAGTGTTGATCCAATGGCCCCAGCGAACCTTGCCATGCACAGGCCATTTCGTTCCTGCCCGTGTGTTGGCTCTGTGCAGGCAGGGGTGAAAGCAAAGTCTTTATTATGCATAGGTTAGCGGTATACCGAGGTGATTAAACCACACACACCTGAAGATTGCTACGTTCAAAAAACCGTTTACTTACCTGGTTTCGAAGCATTTCTTACCTATGAGGAAATTTAAACGCGAACGATTTCTAGTCACCTACGCAGATAGCTGGTGAGGATGCTGCCGTTAGCTCGCCCGTTCGTTAATTCCTTCACTA
>CAZVUJ010000139.1:0-3200 GCA_964630135.1 uncultured Pseudomonadales bacterium
ACGTATTCGCCATAAACTTGTCGATGCGCGAGAACCGCTTGTCGGTCAAACTAAATTCTCCAATTTTGTCGGCATCTTTTTGGGCAATCATTTCTTTGAGGACATGCTCATTCTTCTTGGCTGTGGCTTTCACCACTCTACCATTAGTAAACTCCAGATACACATCTTCAATTAAATTGCCATATTGATACAGCGGTTGATTGAACCGAATATGGCCGTGCGTGCCTCGCCAATCGGGACTCACAAAAATTTCAAAACTGGGGATATTCCGCCCGCCTCCGGCTTTCCACTTGCGCTTCTCGCCCAGCGTCACCCACAAATCAGTGTCGGCTGCTTCGATATGCAGTCGCTTGATAGGCAGCGACTGTAATTTGGCCCGGATTGTTTCGATGTCTCGGGCTACTTTTTTCCATTGCGCCACCGGATCGTCGTAATCCAAAAAACAGGCCTTAATGATTTGCTGCCAATACTCCTCAAGACTTAAACCAGCTTCTGTGGCCATAGCTTCAGTACCAAACAGTGCCAGCGTCCAGGTGAATTGGCCATGGGCTTCTTTGTCGTTCAGCCATTGGCGCATTTTTTGTTGGGATTTGCGGTTAGCAAATATTTTTTGAGGCTCCACGCCCGTCAACTCATGCAGGTCGTGTTCGGCCAGAATCGCAATGGAGTGGTCGATAAGCTTGGTTCGCTGTTTGAGATAGGCTTCAGGGAAAAAAGTGAGCTGTTCGTCACTGGCCAAATCATAGAAATCCCGGGTGAAGCCTGTGGGCAAAAACCGGCCCACCACATGGCCACCGGCTTTAAGGATTGCGTTTTGCAAGGCTCCATACAGAGGCTTGGCCACATCGGGCACCAAAATTTGCACGACGTCACCCGGCTTAATCCCTTTGCCGCCATTAAGCGCGAAATTCACAAGCACTCCGGCATATTTTTCATATATTTCTAGATTCGGCAGAGACATACCACACACTCCTACATTTTTTTACTTTAAGAAACCAGCATTCATTCGTGGCAACTAGCTAGGCTTAGCCTCATTCAAGCTTGGGGTAAGCAATCTTATCCTTGCAAATAAAAATACAAACCCAACTCGATACCCAACACGACCAGACTGACAAAAACGGTTTTAATGAGATCTTGCTTGATAACTCCAGGCTGGATGTCATAACCACTCACCGACAGTGAAACGGGGCGTGAGGGACTAGGGCCAGTGTTGTTGCTCAGTGAAGTCGACACGCCTATCTCTGAAGTTGTTGGCAGAGAATAGGTTAGCCTGCGGCGAGCCGCTGTTTGTTTTTGGGCCTTGGTGCGGTGTTTGATGGCCATAGTAGCGGTATATTACCGCAGAAAATATGCGTTGTGGAGTAGGTAAGTTAGTCATACAATATTCCTAATGTTTGTTCTACCTCCTTTATTACACCTAGTGCTGATAGCAGTCTTTCTTATCTGGCTTGGAGTCCTGACTGTACTTGAGTTGCGGCATAGTTCGTTTTTTAAGCGTTTAAAGCCTGGACTATCATCGCCCTCCCTCGAAGGAACGCTTACGTCTCTGCTCAGCGAGCAAGCCGCCGCGACACACAAAATCAAAGACATCCTGAGTCAGATTGAAGGCCTGCAAACCGCTACCCAAAGTCATTTCCAAAAAATGGGCTTCGTCCGGTTTAACCCCTATGCCGATACCGGCGGCAATCAAAGTTTTTGCCTCTGCTTGCTCAACGATTATAATGATGGTATCGTCATTACATCCCTGCATAGTCGGGAGCAAACCCGTATCTACGCTAAAACCGTCCAAGAGAGTGACCGCAACCAGAAAGATTTTTCAAAGGAAGAAGCGGAAAGCATCCGCCAGGCTATAACGAGTGCTAAAAAGTAAGGGGAGTTTCCCTTAATTAATCAGGAATTTTTTTACACGAAAGAGAAACCTATGCCCAAATCAGCTCTTATTGCCTTCGTAGTGCTCTACATCATTTCCTCGGCAGCCTCTTTTGCCGCGTTTTCCAAGCGTGGCAGCAGCAGCGATCCAATTTCCGGCAACTTGTCGACAGAAGCCGGCGTCACCATCGACCCCGCAGAGCCCAAAACCGAAAGTTGCCCCTTAAACGGCATGCTCTACACCAAAACTGAAAAAAACATCTGGGACAAGCGCCGACCACTGGCGATCATGGTGGAAAACAGTCCCGAAGCCAGGCCTCATTCGGGCCTCATCAAAGCGGATGTTATCTACGAGGCTGTTTCTGAAGGTGGTGTCACTCGCTTTATGCCCATCTACTTGTGCGCCGCCGCGGCAGCCGACGTGATTGTGGCCCCGGTTCGCAGCGTCAGAAGCTACTTTATCGATTGGGCCAGTGAATATGTCGATCCCTTGTTTGGCCATGTCGGAGGTGCTAATTGCTCTGCGGATAAATACCCTGATGGCGGCAGCGGCCCCTGCAAAACCGACAAGCGGGCGCAAGCCATTGAACGCTTGTCCGACATTGGCTGGCGTTATTCAACCGGCAATGATCTTGACCAATTTTCAGTTGGGGCCAAAGCTTATATTCGCAATGAAACAAGGCTCGGGACAGCCGTCGCCACCGAGCACAGCGTCGAAGGCTCAACCGAAAAACTATGGAAAGAGGGAGCTAAGCGCGGCTGGACCAACCAGGATCCTGAAGGCAAGGACTGGACAGAAGCGTTCGATGCTTGGGAATTCAAAGATGAAGCTAAGGCGCGCGGCCAAGTAGCCACCATTTCCCATGATTTTTGGGAAGGCTACAAGCTATTTGATGCCCGCTGGACGTATGACGCGGCCACTAATAGCTACTTGCGCTTCACGGGCGGTGAACCACACAAAGACCTAGAAACCGGTGAGCAACTGCGGGCTAAAAATGTGGTGGTGCAAAAAACCAAGGAATTGACGAGCATCGACGAACTCAAACACAACTACTATGAAGCCGTTGGTGAAGGCGAAGCTTTGATCTTTCAAGATGGCAATGTGATTGATGGCTACTGGGAGAAAAAATCCCGCACCGACCGGACTGTTTTCACCACCAAAAAGGGTGAAGAAATTGCTTTCAACCCCGGCATGATTTGGGTTTCAGTCGTCGCCAACAACACCAACGTTGCTTATTAGCTGTTTGATCTAGATAGCTTTTTCTTAAAAAAGAACTCGGTGATTACTACCCGTATAAGCTGGCAAATGCGTATAAACGGACAATTGTTGT
>CAZVUJ010000140.1:0-3178 GCA_964630135.1 uncultured Pseudomonadales bacterium
CATTTCTTGAACTTAGGGAGCCAAGTTAAACTTGGCTCCCTCTATAAGTATCGTTCTGTTTAGCATCAGCTCATGGAAAAAAACGTGAACCAACTTAGGCTCGAACATTTGTCTTGAGCTCTTTCACCTGGGCACCCGGATCTTTTTCTCTGGCTTTCATCATTCCCCGGCAGATGAGGCAATATGTTGGTGCAGGCAGATTTTTACTCCGATAGAATTCCTGTTCCCCTGCGGTCCAGGCAAATTGCTGGCCACAGTTGGCACAAGCTATAGTTTTATCTTGATTCATATCTTCCATTAAACCTCATTTCCCTTATTCTTCTAATCACTAGAAACTAACAACTAACCCCTTGCTTTCCTGTGGACCGTGGGAGAATCGAACTCCCGTCCGTGCAATGCGAATGCACTGTACTACCACTATACTAACGGCCCAGAATGTATGTCTGCTTGCCGATTATACCTCAATCATTTTATGTGCGGTGCGCAGGTGACTTTTGAGTACATATAAATATGTTACTTGATTAAACCAACAGGCTTCTTCTCTGTTTTTTAGCAATGAGATATACATTTATTTGTATGCAATTTATATACCTTTCTTTGAAAGATACACATGTATTAACGCATGCATACTATCCGCCCATTGGCTTAGTTTGTCCTTCAGCAGTGCACTGAGAGCAAGCTAAAACGAGTACACTAATTTTCTATGCGTTCTTACCCGCCCCACACCCGAAGATAACAAAAAAGCTCAGTATAAGCAGTTCACCCCTAAGAAAAAGTAGGATATAATGCCCCTGGTTCAGGCAAAGTAGATTACTACCCTGCTATATCCTTCGAGTGAAACGAGAAGTTTCATGCTTGTACGCGCAACAGTTCTCGCCTTGAGCTCGAACAAGATTTGCGCGGGCCGCTAGCTCATTTGGTAGAGCGCTTCTATGGCATAGAAGAGGTGAGGGGTTCGAATCCCCTGCGGTCCACTTAAGAAGCATAGTTCCGGCATTAGCAGCCAGCGGCTCGTGGATTACTAGAGCAAGTTACGAATCACCCGATTGAACTCAAAGAGGCCGTAGGTGCTAAACAGTGCTTTCGCGCGTGCAAGATCAGCCATCGTCACCTGACCGTCTCCGGTAAGGTCCCCTTCTCTGGCTGCTCCTTTGTCGGTGATCACCACGTTGTCGTAATAAACGGGCGTGTTGGTGTTGTCGTCAATGCCGCGCAAGACCACGCGCAGCTCGGAACTCGGATTGCCGTTCTTAGCCCGGGGAAACACGAGCGTGGTGGTAATCCGCTGCCAACTTTCCGTGGCTGCAATATCTCCCACATACACCCCCGTTTGCGCCCAGGGTTCGGCACTTGCCCAGTGGGGAAACCGCTGCAACGACACGCCTTTGACCGCATGGGTTCCCTGGTGACTGCGGATGTCAAACGCTAACTCATAGATGCGCCCCGACAAAGCAGTACCCGTTTCTGTCCATTCGCTAGAAACATACGGGTCGTAGGGCACAACCGAATCATTAGCCACTGTGACTTTGAGATACTTCGAGCCGTGGCGGCACCCACCCCATTGAGTGCAGTCAACGGCAAAAAAATCAGCGGCTAAGATATCTGGGCTTTTGAGCCAACCGTTGGTGCCGGTTTCAAAGGAACCATTGATGAGGCCTGATTGAGGCTGGTGAGTGGGTGTGGGGGTGGTAAGCGGCAGATCCATGCGATGCACGTGAGCCAGCCAATCCTCACTCCGATCACCGTACTGCGGTGGCCAGGGAATCTCCCAGATGGTGCCGCCATTGGTTTGCTCCCGCCAGTCGGTCCACTCCCCCGTGCGCGGGTTAAACCAGCGAATGCGAAAGACACCTTCAACGCCCTCAAGATTCAAGCGGCCGCGGCTACCCACTCCTTGGAAAAAATGCACATAATCACGGCCCGGATCGGCCAACACTTCTGCAGCAGCATTCAGATGATCGGCGTCATTCATGCGCCACCAGGGAGTTTGCGATTCAGCCAAAAACTTCCGGGCAAACCGGCTGTAACGCCACAACGGTTCTTCATCGGTGAAATCTTCTTCCGTGTTGTCGCGCGAAATGCCTTGATACCACTCGAGTTGGCCTTTGTTAAACAGCACTTCGTAGATCATGTTCTTGCGCCGCTCAGGCGCGTTATCCTCGTTGCTAGCTTGGTCTGATTCATCCATCCCCACTACCCAAGGTTTGCCAGCTGCACTCGAGCGCTCCACCGCTCGCTTCAATGATTCGACCATATCCTTTTCATAAAATTGCACTGAGGCAAAGGCAAAAAGTGGGTTGCCATACATCCAGTGAAACTGATACTCGAACGTGTCTAATCCTGCCCCAACAGGATTGTGGATGCCGATCAAATCATCACGCGATGATTGCGCTTGCAAAAACTGGGCCATTGCTTGCACCGTGTCGGAAGGCCAGGTGTTTTCTTCGCGCAAGTTCCATTGCACCGCGGGCAAGTAGCCAAACCGGGCCATCATTTCCCGCAGCATCAGCTTGCGCTCCACTCCCAAGCCCCCTTGATCCAACCAATTGACATTGCCACTCTCGTTTTCGGCCAAAACGAGGTGCATCAGCATGCCCCGTGCTTGGGCGTGTTCCATCACCGTCTGCCACTGATCCAGCTTGCTAACGTCATAGTGCAGCTTGGCATCGGAGGTGTTGGCGGGTGAGACAAAGGGATACGTGTCTTCCCCATCGCCGCCAATGTTCATAAGCATGGTGTAAATCGAGTTCAGACCCTGATCAGCCAGGTAGTTAACCGCCCCGATGATGTTTTTAGACAATTCCGGATTAGCACCAAAGGTCGGATCGCCGGTGCGCCAGTGCGCTCGGTGAACCGGAAATTCATGGACAAAACCACCATTGGTATCCACCGTATTATCAAAGCCTTTGAAGGCTAAAAAATTCTCCGGACTATTAATCCCGATTTTCAAGAAGTACTCACCGTTTTGATGCTGATAGTAATGCGTGCTTGATGGCCGCAACAGCCCTTTGCTCCAAGTGCCCGGTGCTTGAGGATCAAAGGCGGCAATCGTCATGGTGCTGTGCACCGAGTCAAACGCAACCGGAGTGCCCGCATTCGCGTCTTCTGCCAGCGCCACTTGAGCACCCTGACGAAACGAGGCTGAAAAATCCCACACACCGGCTTCATCGGGCACGAA
>CAZVUJ010000141.1:0-3144 GCA_964630135.1 uncultured Pseudomonadales bacterium
AGGGCACTCTTGCGATCGAAGCCCAATTGCAGCAGCGCTTCCAACGCTTCGTCGTCAGCTACTCCCGCTCCACCCTCAAACAGCGCGCCAAAATCCCCGACTTTGTTTTTGAGATCCACGATGATGCGCTGTGCCCCCTTGGCCCCCACGCCTTTGAATTGGCGGAAAAAATCGACATCTGCGGATGATATGGCCTGGGCAATGGCTTCACCCGTACTCTGGCCCACAATCGCCAAAGCGGTTTTGGGCCCAACACCCGAGGCATCTAAAAGTCGTTCAAAAATGTTCAACGAGGTCACGTCCTCAAACCCAAATAATTCCAGCGCGTCTTCGCGCACCCGGGTGTGGATCCATAGCTTAAGTTCTTGACCCAATACTACGCGCTCCAGCAATCGTTCACCGCAAAACACCCGATAGCCGACACCATGGACGTCCAGCCAGAGTTCTTGGCCTTGTTTGTGGAGGATGGTGCCCGAGAGTGAACCGATCATAGGTGCTTAGAGCATACCACGTGATCAGCAGAGAGCTGAAGCTGGCCTATACTCTAACCGAAAAAGAGAGAGTTATACGCATTTGTGACGACTATCACATGCATAACAGAAGCTATTTATTATAGCACCTAAAGCTCATCCATTTCGCCTCTTTTTTGCTTCCACTATGGGATAGATACTTTGGGTATATCCATGCAAAACTCCGAACGATACTCATCACTTCCATGGAAAGAAGCTCTCCAACTGGGAGTCCGCATCGCCACCCCACTTGCAATTGGATATATGGCTAGAAATGCAGTCTATCGGGTTCGCAGGGGAACAGAAATAAATCTTTCTATCCCCGCCAATAGACAACCACTTAAAACCCCTGAAGAAAAAAGATTTTTAGGCTTTCTTCGTATGGTTGATAGATATATTAGGGATACACACGATCGTCATGGGATAGAGGTCGAATATGAATCACTGACTGTTTCTGGAAGTACAGATAATCCAGCGATAGCAAGACGGAACATCCCCCACCATCGACCTGATTTAGCAGTTGCTTTGAGGGGCACGTTACCCTGTGATGCACCAACTTTAATCCCTGATCCATCACATATAGCCGTGTTTGAACTTGGCAGAACCATAATAGGCAATGATGACAAGGCTAATCAAGCAATGCACGCCCATAACGCCGGCTTACCCAATTATCTTCAATTGGACGGGGATGACATTACAAATCTATATCGGAATTTTGCTCGAGATCCCGATGGAACATTACTTGATATCTTTGGGGAAGCAATATTTCGCTGAAATTATTAGGAGCGCAGTATGTCCAAACGCGGCAGAAGATTAAGACCTTCAAGCGTCGAACAAAGATCCGAGGCTGGCACCATTGAAGGCGGCAATACCCGAAGAGAATATGATCCGCATTATCATCGAGTTTCCTATGCAGAAGATGATTGGAATGGCAAAATAGCGCGAACGTATAACCCAGAAACGATTGCTCATTATGCCATCACCCGCAAACCCATAAGTACTGGCGACGGTCACTTACCCCAGCCAGTCGTTCGAGAAACAAGCGGAACACAACTTGCGGTGGAGGCATTACTGCGTGGCGCAACACGCCAGTTTTCGCCACCCGATGATTTGCCTGCACACTTTCTTGCTCCAGCAAGAATCGCATTAGATACTCTTCAACCGCTTGAAGAAGAAATTCCGCCTTGGTTACGCAACCGAGGTACAATAACTTTTATAGAATAGAGCACGCATGCACCACCTCCGCGTCCGCCAGACTCCGATCACCAAGGATGATGTTATTGCCTATGTATGCCTCGGGTGTGAGCGGGACACTGGTCGCGCTGTCATTGCCACCAGTGGTACTTATGATCCATTAGCATTGCGGGCTCATGAAGGCATACTTCTAGAGCATGTCCGCCATTATGGTCCGGATCATATTGTTGAAGTTATTGATTTACTCACTAACCAGGTGACCATTACCATTCCTGAAACCATGCGATTGCAATAAACATATTCCTTACTCACCGAAAACATTTTAATGCTTTAAAAAGCTCGTAATCACTTGGGTAGTCATTTGATCACCAAATGTTCGATCTAAGGCGTTAGACAAATATGGTTCTAAGTGATCAGCTGTAGCCCTTCGAGCGGCCACTTCATGAGGTGTTAGAAACACTGCCAAGGGAACGACTCGCCGCTCAGCCGGCTCAAAACCAATGACCTCTCTAATTTCTTCATGAGACCTCAGCCAACCGTTGGCACCCAAAATTTCTAGCGCACGGTTATGGGCGCCGGGATCTTTTCGTGTCTGAGTTCTTCCATTGTCTCTGACAGTTAATGCTTCATTAACTTGTGCCGCTACTTCATAAAACTTTTTTCTTTGGTCTGTAGTCATCCCCGGATGAGGCACCACTGCAGGATCCCCCGTTAGTTGTTTTCTCACCAATGAATCGGCAAAAACTTTTTCCAGTTCCGAAGGATGCATATCTTGATATATACCCTGAATTAATGCTGGCCCAATCCCCGCTTGCTTGGCGGTTTCCCGTAGAGCTCGATACAACATGTCTCTCGACTTCAAACCAGTACGTGCTTGTTGAAGCGCTTCTTCGGCTGCTAGACGCAACTGGGGGACATACGATATTCTGCTCATTTCCGGGGCCACAGCTAATATACGTTGTGAAGGAATTTGTCGCCCGTCTTGGGTGATAGGGAAAACCGCTTGAGAGCGCAGCGACAATTCTCCCATCGCTAGAGCCTCTGATAGTAAATGCAAAGCCTCCTCATACGTGGTATGTTTTCGTGCTCCATGAATAGCATAGGCCACATCGCCCGAGTCAGCAGCACGTTTTAGTGCTTCGGCTAATACCCCTTTTGTAATTCCTCTAGGTTGAGTGTGGGGCTTAGCCTCAAACGCAACATGATGCAACCCACCCGTAAGGTAAGGTTCCGCGGCACGTGCACTACTTACTAAAGGATAGGCAGCTCGAACTCCTGCTATTAACATCCTAAAGGCATCTGCACTAGATGCGGCCGCCTCAACAATTGACTGAGATCCCATAGACTGTGAATAATAGTATATATAGGTCTAATAAGCAACTGGTTCCCTGCAGAAGCTGAGATACATCGGTAACACTCATGCGATAGAATCGATGACGAT
>CAZVUJ010000142.1:0-3131 GCA_964630135.1 uncultured Pseudomonadales bacterium
TGGATAGTAATTCCTTTATCAATAACTAAACCTTCAAATTGATGAAACATAGAGTTGTGGGTGACATCTTGTTGACGGCGGTAACATTTCGCGATGTTAAGCATCCGAATGGGTGGTTCCCCCACCCGTTCCATTTCACGCACCTGGCCGTTTGAGGTGTGTGGAGTTAAGACCATTTTGCCATAGTGCTCGTGCGGCACGCTGTCAATAAAAAATGTTTCCCACTCATCGCGAGCGGGATGATTTTGAGGCATATTGAGCGAACCAAAAGCATAATAATCCCAGTCCACTTCAGGATAGCGCACTCGAGTGAAACCAATGCGCTCGAATATTGATTGGATTTCCTGAATTGCCTGAGTGATGGGATGGAGGTGGCCCATTGGAGGGCGTGTGCCTGGAACTGTCGGGTCAAAAAATGCTTCGTTGCTGGTAGTTCCTGCAGAGGCATCAAGCCTGACTTGTATTTCTTGTTTTATGTGGTTAAGCAATGTTCCCGCCACTTTGCGGTCATCTTGAGATAACTCACGAATATAAGCGGCCACAGTATTGAGTTTACCTTTTTTGCCTAGATAGGTGATTCGAGCTGACTCATCAAGCTCAGTTTCACGGGCAAATTCTGACCGCAGCGATTCGAGTTGCTGTGTGAATGCTTCTAGGGTACTCGTGGGTTTGGTCTGAGTTGATCTGGTGCTGGGAACCGTGTTTGGTTGTTTGGCGGGGGCTTCAACTTGATAGGAGATAACGGTATTGTCATTAATTACCTCTGCATAGGTCACTTTAATCGGCCAAGCTTCGCCCGTTGATTTCAATTGCGTGCCGCCATCGGCGTTCCAACCCCGGTCGCCAATTTGAATGATGCGTAGTGGTTTGTTTTCCGGCAACGTGAAGGGAATCTGGATGCCTTCGGCTTCGATCTCGGCTTTTGTGACCATGCGCGAAACAATCGGTTCATTGTGGACGATAATCTCATTGATCTTCTGTTGGATGAGGGGCAAGTGGTCACTACTAAGCAGACCTTTGAAGGTAATCGAGAATTTTTTGCCAATGCCATGTTCTCCTGCAATGCCCGGGTGGTTTGGATAGAGTTCTTTCACCGCTTCATCGAGAATATGGCCGGCTGTATGCCACTGCATATGGCAATAGCGAACTTCCCAATCAAGGTGTAGCTCAACCGTTTCCCCTACCTGAAACTCGCCTTCTGCTTTTCCTTGATGCAGGGGTTGACCGTTATTGTATGAGACGTGCGTCACTCGTAATTTCCCCTTGGGACCCACAATCTCACCCACATCGCTCGGTTGTCCCCCACCCTGGGGATAAAAAATGGTTTGGTCGAGAATAAGACCTTTGTCAGTAACTTCAACGACTTTGGCAGAGGCTTCTTTTAGATATGAGTTGGTTAAATAGATGAGTGTTGTATCAGTCATAACGTTTGAGTAGAGACGAGGCAGTGCCTCGTCTCTACATTATACGCAAGATTATTAATTTAAGTTTACACTACGAGGCGTGGAGCCTCTACTTCCTTACATAGAAAGCAATATCTATTCCTGAAACCATTGTCCAGTTTTGCTTTTAGATATTTTAGCTCCTGAACTTGAATTAGTAGGTCTAATATCGGTTAACCCTTCCATATTTTCTCCTCTTCGTTGACCCATTCCGTGAGATGCATCACGGTTGATTGCCCATTCAAAGTCCATTCTTTCACCGGGAGGGCAATATTGGGACTCAACTCTAGCAGGTTCAATACCTCTCCATCTAGCTTGATTGATAGCTATCGCTAGCACATCGCATCCCCCACATGATCCAATTTTTTGTCTTAGGCACTCATTCATTATTTTCTCCATAAAAAAACTCCCCGTTTGGGGAGTTGAAATATGTCCTTTGTATTGCAGGAACTACTCCCCAGGGTAAAACCTAGTAAACTTAAAAAAGTTGGAGTATTTAGAGAGGTAAGTCATAACGTTTACTTGCCCCACACTGAGGCAACCACGGTTTTAAAGCCGTCCATATCGCGGTTAGCCAGTTCAGCCAACACTTTGCGATCCAGGTTAATATTAGCTTTTTTAAGCACATTCACCAGCACGCTATAGCTGGGGCCATTTTCAATCTGCTGGAGGGCAGCATTAATTCTGATTATCCACAACTTGCGCATGTCGCGCTTGCGCAAACGCCGGCCAGCAAAGGCATAGGCATCCGCATGCAGTTGGGCTTCTTTGCTTACTTTATAGAGCTTGCCTTTCGACAAGCGCATACCCTTGGCGTTTTTCTTTACTTCATTATGTCTTCGGCGACGAGTGAAACCTGTTTTAACACGCATAAGTGTCCTTTATTAATACATGCCAAGCATGCGCTTGATTTTTCGGGCCATCTCACCAGTAACTACTTTGGGAATTCGATATGCCCGGGTAGCTTTCTTGGATTTGCGACGCCTGATGTGGCGCATATTTTGGGTGCGGCGCAGCACCTTACCGGTTTTGGTAACTTTAAAGCGTTTGGCAATTGATTTCCTGGGCTTAATTTTTGGCATATAGTTTCTCTCTAAATTAAGTACGTATCGTTACCGTTTGGCTTGTAGTTGGGCTACCAACACCTTGCCATGAAAGTTAGGTTCGCGCTCCACACTGCTTAAATCGGCCAAGTCAGCAATAACTCGGTTCATGAGATCCTGACCGAATTGTTTGCGAGTGATTTGACGACCGACGAATTTTACATTAATCCGCACCTTATTGCCAGCTTCTAAAAAGCGGCGGGCTTGCTTGATGCGATTGTTGTAGTCGCCCTCGGCAATAAAGGGTGTCATACGTACTTCTTTGATCTCGACAGCCTTGGCGCTTTTTTTGCTGGTCGCGTGTTTTTGCTGCTCTTGGTATTTAAACTTGGCAAAGTTAATGAGTTTTACCACGGGAGGTTTGGCTGAGGATGAAACAAGTACCAAATCAAGTTCTTTTTCAAGGGCCAAGGCCAGGGCATCCTCACGCTTTAAAATTCCTACTTGAGCTGCACGATCATCAACCACGCGAAACTCTTCGCCACGAATGCGCTCGTTGAGTACGTAATACTTATTTAACTGACCCGATTTAGCTTTTTTCATCTGGTGCTTATTGTAGCATACTACAAGGCAAGCGACCTGGTGC
>CAZVUJ010000143.1:0-3109 GCA_964630135.1 uncultured Pseudomonadales bacterium
CGATACTTCCTTATTTATCCAGCGTTACTTGGCAGTGATCACCGATAAACAGCGACGTTGTCTTGTCTATGCCACCAGCAACCTGGGTATATTTGCCGATCATGCTCTTGACAATGGTGGGCGCGATATCCTCAAGCCGTGAGTGCTCCATCACGATACTGTCACTCAGGTTCACGTTTTTGAGGGTGCAGTTATTGCTAATAGCCACATGCGGCCCAATCGTGCACTGCTCAATCACGCAATCAGCAGCAATGGAAACTGGCTCGATGAGCGTAGTATGGTGAATAGTCGAGTGAGAACCAACACTGACTCTGCCATCAACCACTGAATCTCCACTCACCTCTCCCTGGATATCATGCGTCGTGGCTCGCTCAAGCATATAGGCATTTGCGTCAAGCATGTCAGTAAACTTGCCCGGATCCATCCACCGGCCGTCCACTTCTTCAGTCTCAACTCTAAACCCATGCTCCAGCAGGTACGTATACAAATCGGTTACCTCAAGCTCGCCTCGGGCGGAGGGTTTAATTGCATCTTCACCGGTAAAGGCTTTAAAGACATTGGAGCTAAACATATAAAGTCCTGGAATGCCAAATGAATTGGGAGGATTATCTGGTTTTTCCACCACCTTAATAAGCTTCCCTTGCTCATCAAAAAAGGGCACGCCTAAGCGATTATTTTCGGGATGTTCAACCATGGTCAGTAAGCCGTCGGGTTGCGTGCGCGCAAAATGCTCGAACGGGCGCTGAATACCTTCAGAAAAAATATTGTCACCCAGGTGATACACAAACGAATCACCAGCAATAAACTGCTCACACAGCGACACTACATGCGCCAAGCCCAAAGGTTTCTCCTGATTGATATAGGTAATATGTGCACCATAGCGAGAGCCATCACCCAAGAGGGCTTCGATCGCTGGCCGGGTTTCGTTAACCACAATGCCAATGTCCTTGATGCCAACTGCCAGAATAGCTTCAAGCGGATACAGCAGCAGAGGTTTGTTGGCCACGGGCAGCAAATGTTTGTTGGAGGAAAAAGTTAGGGGCCTAAGCCTCGTGCCCGAGCCTCCAGCCGCAATGATCGCTTTCATAAAAAAACTTTCGCTACGGTACTAATTAAGTTTGTGCGTTTGCGCTCATAAATTAAATTTTATCACGTGACTTAAAACCTCTAATACACCGTCCACACCAAGGCAATGCAAATCACCCCTATAAGCACATATTCCAGTACCAATGTGACATCCAGATCATCAAGCAGATAATGATGTATGGTGGCCCACAGGAGATACCAAAATACTGCTGAGATGACCAACACGTGGCGATAGGCGAGTAATTGTGGCAGGGCAAAAAAGGCCACTGCATGAATGAGCATAAACACTACCAACACACTATAGTGAAACGGGTGTTTTTTTAGGTCTGACCGCATTAAAGAATGGCTCCTTGGGCCACTACTACAATATATATCAGGGCAAAACTAAGCAAAGCTGCGTGGGCCCAATTTTTACCCACTCGTCGGGGCAAACGGGCTTGATGCATGACATATACATCCAGCACAATGAGGCTAAACAGCACCATCACCATAAAGAGGGCAATGACCCGTTGGACTTGTATGGGTGAAATATAGGTTGTTGGGCGCGTATCTCTCGCTGACTCCACTGCCACTTGTTGCGATACAACCGTCGTTTCAGTTTTTTCGCCCGCTATCTGCTCTGACACTTTTGAGCCGGCAGCTGTATCGGGCGGAAGTTGCGCTACTTGCCCGGCTGGATGGCCAAACATTTGCACCACGAGTGTCGTATCCACACCTTGCAATTTACCGTTGACTACGGCAATGCCAATCTGGCTATATTTAGGGTTCACTATATTCTCGCGATGGGTTGGAGATTCCATCCAGGCTTCAGTCATACTCTGGGTGTCGCTAAAGTCGCGAGCCAAGTTCTCACCCGCCACGCTATAGCTATAGTTATATTTGTGCATGAAATACCAAGGTGTCACTCCCTCAGGGCTAATGTGCGCCCAATAGTCATGCTCGAACATATGCGCGGCTTTCTCAGCAGCAGCCTGGGCCAAAACAGTGCTGGGCTGCAGCGCCGGTAGCGACAGTTTAGCACGCTCGCCATTAGTGGCTGCAACAACCTGCGGAGCTGAGATGGAGCTCGCAAACCCCAAGACCATATTGTAGGGTAGTGCATCGCGCTTGGACACAAAGCCAAGCAGAACATGCAGCCCCATAACTACACCGATAAGCGCGCTTAAGCCGGCAGGCTGCAATAATTTCGCCCGATGGTTATTGGTGCGATGCGGAATAACATAGTGAGCAAGCGTTTTTTTCATAGGCGAGGCCCATCTCTAGCATACGGTAAAACAAAGACTCCGGCAAACTTGATGAGGAAATTTAGAGATCGGTTCTAATAGGTGGCGGACTTGATGACGCCAGCTTCAGTGGGTGGCCAATAGCGGAAAAAGACTTTGCCCACAATATTGCTTTTGGGCACGGGCCCCCACGCACGTGAATCGCTCGAGTTGGGCCGGTTATCACCCGAGACAAAATAGTAACCGGTAGGAATAGTCAGCACCGTACCTGAAGTGGCAGCACCTGCACCAGTGCACACGTTGGGGGAAATATACTCTTCGGACAAAAGCGAACCGTTCACATAGTAGCGACAATCCCGCACCTCGACCGTTTCGCCCGGCACTGCGATGACCCGCTTAATGTAGTCGCACCCCGTGCCCTCTGGGCAGGCCGCGTCTTCGGGGGCTTTGAAAACGACCACATCACCGCGGTGCGGATTGCCACGTTTAAAACTAATCTTGTCGGTTAATAGATATTGCCCATCAGCAAAGGTTGGATCCATGGAATGACCGCTAACCTGGTGTGGCTGCACCGCAAATAAGTAGATAATCAGGAAAATCGACAAAGCAATAACCACCGTTTCGATGATGTCCAAGAAAAAATTGCCGATAGAAACAAAAATCTGCATATTAACTCCTATTATTCATGGTTTTTCCCGGCGAAACAAGCTCCTGGAAACGGGCAGTAATGGTATCGGTATAAGTGGTGGACCCGAGAGGACTCGAACCTCTGACCTTTCGAATGTGAATCGAACGCTCTA
>CAZVUJ010000144.1:0-3079 GCA_964630135.1 uncultured Pseudomonadales bacterium
CATCTGCTGTCTGAAATGAAACACCATACGCCTTCGACAACTCCCTCCCTGCTTTGGCCCACGTATAGGGGCTTACCCAAAAAGCGACTCTATCATCCTGATTTGGTGGGCGCTGCACCCGAGCCGTCGCACCACGTGTCACTTAAACCCCATCAAATGCTCAAGAAATATCAAGCGATTATGGCCCACAAAAGTCAAAGGGTAGGGAAGTCGCAACCAATTCCAGCATGGTTGGCACTGCTTTTGTTTGGTCGCAGTGAGTATTTTACGCTGGCTGGTCTAAGTAAGCCAAAAGCCAAGTATGTAAAGTTTGAGATATGATGGTCATAGAAATAACCGAGAATAAAGAAAGAGCGCATGGTGTAGAGACGAGGCAATGCCTCGTCTTAAGCGGATAGGAGACGTGATGCCATCACGGAGAAGGAGCCCAGTTGTACTGGGCTCCTCAAGTTCAAGAGAACTACATGAACTGTAAGGACCAGGATGCAAATCCTGATTCTTCTTACCATTAATCAAAAAGGAGCCTTATGAAACTCTATAACACTTTAACCCGTTCGATCGAAGATTTCCAACCACTTCAAATAAACAAAGTTGGCCTCTATGCGTGCGGTCCCACCGTCTATGATAATGCCCATATTGGCCACATGCGCAAGTATGTCGGGGATGATGTGTTGGTGAAGACCTTGCAGTTTTTGGGTTTTAGGGTAAATCACGTGATGAATATTACTGACGTAGGCCATTTGGTGTCTGATGCCGATGAGGGTGAAGACAAGATGGAAAAGGGGGCGCGCAAGCACGGGCTCTCGGTGTGGGATGTGGCCGAAAAGTTTACGAAGCAATTTTTTGACTCCACCGATCAATTGAATATCACTCGGCCGACAACAGTGTGCAAAGCCACCGATCATATTCCCGAGCAAATTCAATTAATTAAAACCCTGGAGGAAAAAGGTTTTACCTATCGAATTGAAGACGGCGTGTATTTTGATACAGCTAAATTTGCAGACTACGGAGCCTTAAGCAATTTGGACCAAGTCAAGGCTGGTGCGCGAGTCGAGTTTAATCAATCAAAGCGCAATGCTTCTGATTTTGCGCTATGGAAATTTTCGCCACAGAACGAGAAGCGGCAGATGGAATGGGAAAGTCCTTGGGGTAAAGGCTTCCCGGGCTGGCACATCGAATGTTCTGCTATGAGCATGAAATATCTGGGTGAACAATTTGATATTCACACCGGGGGCATCGACCATATCGAAACCCATCACCCCAACGAAATTGCCCAATCTGAGGCGGCGACAAACAAAAAACCTTTCGTTACCTACTGGCTGCATCACAACTTCTTGCTGGTTAATGGTACCAAGATGAGCAAGAGCCTGGGGAATTTATACACGGTCCAGGATGTGGTGGACAAAGATATTGACCCGCTGGCACTCAGGTATCTTTTTCTTCAAACACATTATCGCAAAGAGATGAATTTCACCTGGGAAAGTTTGGCAGCAGCGCACCAGGCGCTAATCCGCCTTAGGCGGTGGGTTGCGGAGAGATTTCCCCTCTTTGCTAAAGAGGGGATTAAGGGGAGTTTTATGGAAAGTGGTTCTGCTAAAACCCCCTCTACCTCCCCTGCTTCGACCCTGCTCAGCACGGGCTTTAGCAAAGGGGGAGAAGCCTATAAGCAAAGGTTTCTCACTATGATCTCTGACGACCTCAATATGCCACAGGCATTGGCGCTGGTGTGGGAAGTAGTTAAAGATGAGGTGCTGCCAGATGAGGAGAAGGCTCGTTTAATGTTGGATTTTGATCGAGTGTTAGGATTGGATTTAGCCAAGACTGGCGCCGAAACAGCAGCTGTCTCGGCGGAAATTCAGGCATTGATGGATCAGCGCCAAAAGCTAAGAGCCGAGGGTAACTATGCACAAGCGGATAAGATACGTGAGGACTTAATTTCCCTCGGTTATGAAGTTTCTGACAAAACGTAATACTGATGGTATTTAAAACATTGGGGGTGAATATCTAAAGTGCTCCACAACAGTAGCAAGCACCTTACTACCTTCAGCAATCCTGGCCTCATGGGCTGCTTGTCGCGCTATTATTTCCAGTTGCCAAGGAGTAAGTGGTCGTTGGATCGATGCTTCTGGTCTTTGAGGTAATACCTCAGTTAGGACTTCAGTTGCGGGCATATCAACTGCTTCTGCTGCCGCCATAATCATTCTCCTATTAATATATTAATTTTGAAGCATTTTAGCTCATTGCCTATACAGAAAATGTGATCACCGTCAACCTTACCTGTAGAGAGGAGGGTGTATTCTTATTGTTCTTCCAGGCGCATTATTACCCTGTCCTTTCGATCTCCATCCTCAGTTTTTGCGCCAGCGCAAGCGACAAGATAAATGATCTGCTTGCCATCTTCAGGATTGTCGAATCCTAATCGAGCCGGATCAACATACACGGGACTATTCTCTATATGAGGTAAATGCACCAATGCCCCTTCATATTGTTCTATGGAAACGGTAACCACAGCAGTTGCAGTAAACCATTGTGAGGTTTCTTTACCATCTGCATCAAACCCATGCAGCTTAAAAGACTGATTTAACGCCACATTGGGGTCGCTTTCACTCAGCCGATTTAACCATTGCAAAGGCAACTCTTCCAAACCAAAAACGTTTCGATACAACGAATGCGCGTTGATAACCAAACTGCCGTCGGTGCTCGCAAAGACCAGGGCTAAATGGGGATAGGTTTCATAATCATCCACCATGCTTTGGACATCTTGCGGGATATGTTTCTCAGTCATAGCACGGAAATCAAGGGCAAATTTTTTGTCTGGTGGAATTCCAAGGTAGTTGGCAATTTTTGGCGGCAAGGAAAAAGTCAGACTGGAGCCCGTTAAAAGCGACATACCATCGGCCACGAAAGCGTCTTCCGCCACAAACTCTGGTGGTGCTTCTGGAGTGGGGGTGGATGTGGCAGTTGCTAACGTGGCCTCAGGTTGTGGTGAGGGTGTTGGAGTCCTGACCGGGGCAATATACGCCACAACAGGCGGTCTTGGTGCGGATGATGTCAGCGTTGGTCGGGGGTCAGTAGGTTC
>CAZVUJ010000145.1:0-3023 GCA_964630135.1 uncultured Pseudomonadales bacterium
AGAGCGGTCGTTTCATAAGCGACAGGTCGTGGGTTCGAGTCCCACCCTTGCTACTATCAAAGGTTTTTTTCAAAAACCAGGTGATCTTCTTTAACGCAACACCTCTATCCACCGCTTCCACATGGGTTCAGCAGGGCTTTGAGCGAAGTCTGAAGCCTGCTTAGTAGGGGGCGCAACCGGAGTGATTGGGGGAATTTCAGGCAGAATCACCACCGTTTCGTTAGGTTTAGCCATAAGCAAGTTATCTCGAATTTCCGTTTCTTGATAATCGGGGGAACTCACCGTGGTCAGTTCGCTGGCAAGGGTTTGCTTTTCCCGCTCCAAAGCTTGAGCCACGTCTTCCGCTTGTTTAACTTGGTTTTCAATAGCCAACAATTCCCGAATGCCCTGCACCAAACTCACGGACAATACCAGCGATCCCACGAGAAATAACAGCAGCAACACGCGTCGCGGCAGCTTGGTCATATTCATTGACACATACCCCCATAAATGGTACTATAAGCCTTGTTAAGGAGTGAGGTGCGCGGTCACTATGCCACCATTTGTACATAGGGTAAGGCAGTACCACTCAATACCAACTTTTTTAGAAACTGTTGAACTTTAGTTCTAGTTAGATTATATATGCCAAATGATCTTCCCGTTAGTCAAAAGGTGACCCTGCGCGAAGCCCAAGAAAAATTCGTGACCTTCCTCAGAGAAAAAGGCCGGGCGACGGCTACTGTTCTCGCCTATGGCAAGGACGTGGAACAACTGATTGAATTTGCCAACGGCCAACACAAATACGAGCCCGGGGTTATTGCCACTCAGGACATCGAAAATTTCAAAGCCTTCCTTAAAAAAGGTGATTACACGGCTAAATCAATTTCCCGCAAAGTTAACTCCATCAAATCGTTTTTCCGCTATCTCGAGCGCAATGGCTTTGTGGAGAGTAACCCTGCTGCTGGGGTTTCCCACCCCAAGTACGATATTGCTCCTCCCCGCATTTTAAGCAAACTTGAATACCGCGCCCTGCGCGATGCCAGCCGTGATGATGTGCGCATGTCGGCGGTCATTGAACTCCTCTTGCAAACGGGGGTGCGCATTGGCGAACTGGCCAATATCGGCACCGATGATGTCAATTTGGATCGAAAACAACTCCACATTAAACCCTACGAGTCCCGCGATGAGCGCACCATTCCCTTGACCGATGCCGCCATCAAAGCCATAAAAGATTACCTCGAGATCCGACCCAAAGCCGAAGATCAAGTCTTGTTTTTAACCAAAACCGGCAATCCGTTTTTGGTGCGCAATATCCGCACGGCCATTGACCGTTTTTTCAAAGTCGCGGGCATCGAGAATGCTAAGGTTAACGATTTGCGCCATACTTTCATTGTCCACCAGCTCCAATCCGGCACGCCTCTCACCTATGTATCTAAACTGGTGGGGCACAAGCGCCTGTCCACCACCGAGAAATATTTAAAGCTTATCGACGCCGCTACCGCCAAAGAATCGATTAAACTCGAAGAGTTGTAGAAAATTCTTTTTAATTCGACCGTCTTTACCCCAAGTGCTTCGTGCTACAATAAATCGCCTTTTAGTAAAGGTCGCGAGTTTCGCACTGCATGTTCCCGAAGTCATTCTGGAGCGACTCGTCCTTTGAAGCTTCATGCGAAAGAGGAAGCGATAGAATCTCGTTAAAGGACGGGATCCTATCGTCCCGCTTGATCAAGCGCGACTCCAGGATGACACGAAAGCAAGTACGAAACTTGATGGGAGTGTAGCTCAGTCGGTTAGAGCGCGAAGCTTATACCTTCGATGTCCTAGGTTCGAATCCTAGCACTCCCACTAATTTGATTTAATATTCACATCCTAATATTGTTACAGGATACACATCTCTTTTTGCATATTCACTCTTTAGCTCTTTTGGCTTCAGCGTGGTTTCCCCTTCATAAGCAACACACGAATCAGGTGAGCACTGCAAAGATGACGAGCATTTTTTAACACAAATTCCGTACTCTTTTTTCTGAGACAGATCACAGAAATGGTTTATTTGACAGTCAGAATCGCTAGAGCACAAAGAGGTGCAGGTTTTTTGAGTATCCAATAATTCTTCGAAGGCATATGGTTGAGCGCATGACTCAATTAAATACACGCCATGACGACGCATTTCGCTTGAACCATAATAATAACCAAAGCGCTGGCTAGGCCCTGGATAATAATCTCCTTTTATTCCTGAAGGTATTCTCTCACACTCAAAATAGATCCAACCATTTCTAAACCAATTAAATTCATAAGAGCATGTAGCCATATCAAACTCACTGTCAGACTCATTTTTAAAAAGGATATTGTTCTCTCGAGTAACTAAATTATGCAAGAGTATTTTAGAATATTGGGCTTCGTCATTCCCATTATTGGACGTTAAGATCTCTACTAAAAAAACAACTTGTGCCAATTCTTGGTTTAAGCACTCTAACACAACTATTTCATCTGAATTCAAATTAAGACTATCGGCAAACCTGAACCCACCCCCATTTTTTTCAATGCAATCTAACTTATAGCTTTGCTCTGATGGTTTTTGCTGCGGCGCAAACTCCTTGAGTATTTTGTCGTATTTTGTAAAAGAGGTAGGCGCGGGCATTTGCTGTTGTTGAAGTATTTTTGTATAACGCACGCGCTCCTGCTCTGTTTCATTCAACTCTTTTGTAAGATTGGCTATATGAGTTTTCTGCTGATAACCCCAAATGCTCGAAGCCGCAGCCACTAATGCCACCATCAATAAAGCGATTTTTATATACCCTTGAGCATGAAATCTCATAAAAACAGTATATTACAATTTCGCCCGGCGCGTGATTTCCTCTTCAATCAAATCCTTGTCCTTGCCGTATTTGAGCCGCGACAATTCTTTAATCATCTCCGCTACTTTGAGGTTTTTGCGCGCCTCTTCCTCGGCCATATTCTTGGTTAAGTCCATGGTAAAGGGGGGCACCGGCTCGTTGTTGACAATCGTTTTGACATAAACATGATACCGCTCGATATTCAAAAGA
>CAZVUJ010000146.1:0-3017 GCA_964630135.1 uncultured Pseudomonadales bacterium
TCTCAATATCGATCTGGTATTAGCCAAGCACTATCTACCTCCCCAAGAGTTTGGTGCCTACGCCCTTTTGGCTCTGGCTGGAAAAATAATCTTTTATATGAGCTCTCTGTTTGAGCAGTTTGTCGTACCCCTGGTCAGCCAAAGAAACGGAGCAGGGGAGAATCCCCGGCAGCTGTTTGTGGCAATGCTGGGCCTGACCTTGGCCAGCATCCTGATTGCCTATGTCAGCATTGGCTTATTGGGGAGCATCACCTTACCCTTTTTATTCGGCAGTAAAGTAAACGTTATCGCTGCCTATCTTCCTTGGTACACCCTTGGCATGGCTTGTTTTGGCTGCAGCCACTTGATTGTTGCCTACTACCAATCGCGGCATCAGTTTGCCTATACTTTTGCAAGCTTGATCGGAGCCAGTGTCGTTATCATCGGTATTCTACTCTTCCACACTTCAGTGGCGCACATCAGCAGTGTCGTTGGCTTGGCAGGTATTACTAGTTTAGGTGTCTGTGTTCTACTTAAGTACCTCAATAGCTCGATGAGCCCGCACATACTTGGCCGAAAGCTGGGTGATAGGTGGAAACCAAGCCCGGCTTACGCACAACACTTGAGCAAGTAAGTGCTTAATGCTTAAAAGCTATGAAAAAATCACCCCTGTTTCTCATCCCCAATGTCACCAGTGCCAAAAATGTCGGAGATGCAGCCATGCTGGAAGTCCTCATGGGTTTAATGCGCGAAGCACATCCGGACTGTGAAATCAGGCTCCACAGTAGCGAGCCTCACACGCATTCGTATCCTCAAGCCACTTCTATCCAACCGACGCTCTACTATTGGGCTGTGTTTGAAAATGCACACTTGTTAACAAGATGTCGCCGTATGCTGCGACTGAGCATGGTGGTTATTGGTCTGTATTGCCACCTACCCTTGCTGGTTAAGCTGGCGACTTTCAGATCGAAGACGCTTAAGAAGTTGGTTCAGGATTTTGTGCAGGCAGACATGATTGTATTTGTGGGTGGAGGATATCTGCGCTCCAAAAATGGCTTCTCCCAAAGCCTCAATGTACTCATGAATCTGTATGCTTTTGCCCTGGCCAATTGTGTTGAGGGCAAAAAAATTGTTGCGCCCATAAGCATCGGGCCGTTTGCTCATGCCTGGCACAAACGAATAACTGCCCGTATTCTGCGCCCGATGGATGTGGTTGCTGTCCGGGAAGGCATTTCGTATGCTGCCATGCAAACGCAAGGGATACCCAATCTGATTCGCTCGTGCGACCACGCGCTGCTTGTCCCACCACACACTAACAATAAGGCTCACTCAGTTTCACCTGCTTGCATTGGCTTCACTATCCGCGATTGGCTAAAGCCAAGGGAGCAAGCCAACTTAGAAAATGCCTATGTTCAAGCCCTAGCAACTATCGCTCAAGAATCAGGAGCACGCATTATGCCCATCGTGCAAGTCGATGCGCCCCATTTTGGAGAGGGGGATGCAGCTGTCACCAGACGAATAGTTGCGGGACTCAAAGAATTGGGCATACAACCCCTGCCGATTGCTCGCGCCCAAAACGTAAACCATGCTAAGAAAGTCTATGGCCGGCTCGATTTGCTCCTGGGCATGCGCATGCATTCCAATATTTTGGCGGCGATTCAGGGCGTGCCGTTTGTGGCTGTTTCTTATGAATACAAAACCGAGGGGATTGCCCGAGATTTAGGTTTGCATCAATTCTGTTTACCCTGCAACCAAGTCACACCCCAAAAACTACTTGAAAAAGTTAATCAGGCATACACGAATCGGATAAGCGCGGCTGAGGGCATGCAGCAAAAATTAGATCAGCTTAAAAAGCGCGAAACCAAGCGGTGGTTGGAGCTGCTCACCCTATGATGCTTACTTCCCCCACCCTCCACAAGAAAGGGCGCAACTTGGTCGTGAGCACCACCGCGGTGACCGACAAAGGCAAGACTCATGAAGTGTGGGTAAGTGTTGATAAAAAATGGGCAGCATTTGTGCAACCCGACGCCACCCCCTTTGCCAGTGCCTTGCTACTGCCTAGTTCCAAGCAGGGAGAGAACTTGCACACCCAAGCCTCACTTTCCAGGCGGTGGATCAAGGGTGCCAATCAGATTGGCAAACGGGTCGTGGGTTGGCAAACCGGTTTCAAACCCATTGTGCTTACCGGATCAGCGCAAGCAGACATTATCCAGGGCACGAATGTGGGGGTCTTTTTTTCGGGAGGGGTGGATTCCTTTAGCTCGTATCTCAAATATAAAAACTCCACCACCCACAAGGTGACTCATTTTATCTTTGTGCATGGGTTCGACATCGATCTAACCAATCAAGTACTCTATGAGAAAGTGGTTAAAAAAATCAGAGCCATTGCTCAAACAGAAGGTGTTGCTCTGATTGTGGTTAAGACAAACGTGCGCAGTGTGCTGGACCCCATGCTGCGCTGGGATATGGCTCACGGTGGAGCATTGGCCATGGTGGCACTCCTATTGAGAAACGGTTTCAAGACAATAATCATTCCCGGTGGCGGTCGGGTTGCGCCCCAGGAGCCATGGGGGAGTTGCGCCTATATTGACCCACGTTGGTCAACGGAAACGCTCTCCCTGATTCATGACCTTGATCACCGAACCAGACTGGAAAAGGTAAGGGACTTTATTGCTCCCTCTGAGATAGCGCTACGTAACCTGCGCGTTTGTTGGCGCAATAACAAGTACAATTGTGGCAAGTGCGATAAGTGTCTGGAAACCATGATCGATTTGCGCATTTGCGGGGTGCTTGAGCGCAGCAGCACCTTTCCCCGAGTGTTAAATCTGGAGTCGGTGAGTCGCATTTATTCGACCCCTTATACCAATCAACAGTATTTTGCTCAAGACATTGCCTATCTCCGAAAGACTCGCCAGGACCCGGACTTATTAGCTGCCCTCCAAACAAGCTTGGGCAGAAGCCTACGCCCTTCAGTGACTCAAAGAATCGTAAACTTTATTCACCACCTCGATTTCACCTATAACGAAAGCCGGCTGTAT
>CAZVUJ010000147.1:0-3000 GCA_964630135.1 uncultured Pseudomonadales bacterium
CGCAAGCAAGTCAGACAAGAGATTCTTTCTTAATTAGTGCTAATTACGAACTGGCTTTAGCAATCGCTTTCACTTCTTCTAGACTCGTGGCTTGATCGGGCGACTTGTCATCGCGAAAGGTGATGAGCCGAGGAAAGCGCATCGCAATCCCCGCACTGTGCATCGGGCTTTTGGTGATTTCGTCAGCGGCGATCTCGACCACGATCGCCGGCTCCACCCACACATCGGGCTCTAACCCTTTGGCAACAAAGTAGCTGACGGGCTTGGCTGGCACCACTTCGGTTTCGAGGCGCCGCTTCAGTTCTCGCCATTGCTCATCGGTAAGACCGGTGCCAATTTTAGCAATGGTTTTTAATGCCCCGGGCTGAGATTCATCGAGCACCCCCACCAAAAAGGCGCCAATACCAAACTGAGTCCGCTTACCCTTACCCATATAAAAACCCATGACCACCGCATCAATCGTGTCTGCTAACTTACCTTGTGACTCCTCAACTTCCTTGAACTTGACCCAACTCCAATCTCTGCGGCCTGGTTGATAGGGGCTGTCAATTTTTTTGACCATCGCCCCTTCAAACCCGGCAGCTAATTGCTGCAGATGAAACGCTTTCACTTCCTGCGGATCAGAAGTAATCAAGATCGGATCAAGTTGCAACACCTTGCCTGGTTTCAGGATAGACTCAAGGATCTCGCGACGCTTTTTGAGAGGCAGATGCACTAACGGCTGGCCATCAAGATAGAGAATATCGTAGGTGAAAAAAACTAGGGGCACATCGTGAGCCGCCTGCTCAACCCCGTGTTTTCGCTTGCGGGTGATGGTCATCTGAAACGGCAAGAGCTGGCCGGTTTTAGGGTGCATCCCTACCGCCTCGGTATCTAAAATGACTGAGGTGGCTTTAAGCTGCTTACTAAGCTGTTCAAGCTCAGGAAACATGGCCGTCGATTCATCCAGATTCCGGGTAAAACTTCTGACCCAAAATTCGGGCTTAAGCTGGACATGAATTTGCACTCTGGTGCCGTCATATTTTGGCTCCACCATAACGGTACCCATTTTGTCGATCATTTCTTTGGCCGTTTTCAAGCGCTGAGCCAGAGCCGGCACCACGGGCACGCCTAGAGTCACCTGGACTTGTTGGGTAATCTCACTCACCCCAAACTGTTTGGCCAGCCGGGCGATTTCACCCACATTGGGAAACACTTGATACGCCAGCTCTAACTCTTTGCGCGCGAGCTTATTGCCGCCAAGCATGACGGAGAGTGCATCCAGGACCGTCATGTCCGAGAACCCCAAGCGCAACCGGCCCGCTACAATCCGGGCAATATATTTGGCTCCCAGCGCGTCAACTTGATTGAATAGCTGAGCTAAACTGGCCACTTTACGCTCTTGTGAACCCGTGCCGCTATCGGTCGCTAAGGACTTTAGTTGTTCATATACTTGCCTTAAGGTTGAGGATGCTACACCTGTGTTTTGCTTTTGTTTCAAAGCAAGGGCCACTTCACCCAGATCACCTGAAGTTTTAAACGCACTCCAGATTTGACTTACTTCCACGTTGAATGCTTCCGCCAGAGCCCGAACCACCATTTTCTCGGCTAAATTAAATTCAATCCGCTCATAGTGGGGTGCCAACTGCCCCAGGCTTAAGTTCACCGCCAGGGCAATGTCCGCTTCATCAAGCTGCGATAACCAGGTCGCCAACACTTCCGTCATCGCATTTCTGGAGGCTAAAGATTCTAGTTGGGAAAATATTTGGGAAACTTCACAAAAAAGCATGGCTCTATCTTATCACCGGCCAAATCAAAAACTATTCGCTTAATTCGTAATAGGCGCCTTTGGTCTTGCCTTTTTTGCGAATCAAACCCTTGACCACCATATCGTTGACATCGCGCAGAATGGTGTCCAGGGAAATTTCAGGGAGCAAATCTTGCAATTGATTGGAAACCGCCCGGCCGGCATTGCGGCGCATCAGTTCCAACACTTTTATCTGCCGTTCAGAAAGCGCAATTTGGGTGCCTCGCTTGGTTTTGAGTTCCAAGTCTTTCGACAACTTCAAAACCTGCTGTTTCACTTTATCCAGCTCGATGGCCAAGGCTTCGGTAAAAAATTCCAGCCAGGTCGTCAGATCATGGGCGTCGTCGTTTGAGGCCGATTGGAGTGCGGTGTAGTAATCGGCCGCGTTGCGGTCAAAATATTCCTCAATGCTAAAAAAGCGCTTGATGTCATAGCCTTCGGCATATAACACCGTTAACGCTAGGGCGCGAGCCGAGCGGCCGTTGCCATCAGTGAAGGGATGAATGCGGGCTAGTTCATAGTGAGTGATGCCCGCTCGCAACACGGCGTGGTGCTCTTTACCAGTCTTTGAAGACAGCCAAGCAAAAAAATCTTCCACTAAATAGGGCACTTCGACGTGCGGAGGCGGGCGAAAGGAAACTTCTTGCGTGCGGTTATTTTTGACGACCACCTGCATCTGGCGATACTTCCCCCGCTCTTCTTCTGGCAAGATGCGGTAGCAAATCAGCTCATGGAGCGCTTTCAATAGTTTTTCGTCAATTTTGAATTCTTGATGACCCTTGTGGCCGTGCTTATCGATCCATTCCATCACCCGGCGATAGTTGATGACTTCTTGGACATCGCGGTCGCGCCCGACAATCTCGGCTTTTTGCGCCGCTGGCTCAGCCCGGGTTTCTTTAAGCACGATAACGCGCTCCGCTTGCTCAGGCGTCAATTCATTGCCCTCAAGGTGGGTGCCGTGATAGACAATCCGCTTCAGGGCCTCGGCCCGGAATTGTTTTTCCCAGGCAGGCACGAGTGCTGCGTTTTCGACCACTTCGCGCGCAGCATCGATTGAGCCAATGCGCTTCAAGATTTTTTGGGTGATGGTGTAGGTGGGCTGATACATGGTGCTGACCTGTTAGCTAAAGTAATTCTCGCACTCACTGCGGTTATCGGCAAGAGGAATTCGTTAATATTTTTTCCCGCCTGGTATTGACTTATTCACACACACA
>CAZVUJ010000148.1:0-2994 GCA_964630135.1 uncultured Pseudomonadales bacterium
GCTTTCCTGATCAAGAAACGACTGTTATTGAATTGAGCGATTATCGGCTAAACCCGGATGACTTGGTGCAGCTCGTAGCCCGGGCTAAGCATTTTGAACATATCTATGTTTACTACGGTAAATATCAGAATCCTGTGACTCAAAAAGCGGCGGTGTTTGTGTTGTCAGATGCGACCAGTTCACTTCAGCAAACGACCCATCCGGTTACGTTTACCTTTGAACCTAGCCGTGATGCGCTGATAGCATATATTGAGCAAGAAATCATCAAGACCTTATTTACGCAAATTTTAGGTGAATCTCTATTGGCCAAGCAGGCATCAAGGCTTAAAGCCACCGACCGTATGTTTGAGGCAACTAAAGAGCGCCTGGCCGAAGCCAATCAAGCCATGCGAGTGGCAACGCACAAACTACGCAATAAGCAGCAGGCGGACCAAATGCAATTAATCGTCGGTCGCTTGGCGTAAGAAATCTTTAAAGTAACTAACTCATACAGATCAAGAAAGCAGGAACGAGTTTTATGCATATACCAACTTCAGGCAACGTAATTGCGGTTTCGGGCCAAGTGGTTGAGGCAGAGTTCTTGGGTTCCCAGCCGAACATTCACGAAATGCTTATCCTTGAAGATAATCCAGAGGTGCGTTTGTTTGTCCACTCTTCTGCAGGCAAACAGAGGCTGTATTGTCTCTGTCTTAATCCATCAAACCTGCTCAAACGTGGCTCCCGCTTACTGGCCACGCAAGCTCCGCTTCAATTCCCCTTAAGCACAGCTATGCTAGGGAGGGTGGTGAACATGTTTGGCCAACCCATTGACGGCGGTGAGCCAATTGAGTCTACCGAGTCGCTGCCTATTCACGCTCAACCAAAGCTGAGTGGTCAAGTCGTTCCGCCCACCAAACAACTGATTACCGGGATTAAGGTAATTGATTTGTTTACTCCGCTCTTTAATGGTGGCAAGCTGGGTTTGTTCGGCGGTGCGGGGGTGGGTAAAACAACGCTCTTAACCGAAATATTGCATAACGTTATCGAACAACATGCAGCAAGCACGGTATCTGTTTTTGCCGGAGTCGGTGAGCGATCTCGGGAGGGTTTGGAATTACATCAGGCGTTGCAAGCCAGTGGTGTGGCCCACAAGGCCACTGCGGTATTTGGCCAGATGGGGGAGAACCCGGTGGTGCGGTTTTTATCGGCATTTTCTGCACTGACCTTGGCAGAATATTTCCGCGATGTCCACCAGCAAAACGTTCTCTTTTTTATTGACAACGCCTTTCGCTTGGCCCAGGCAGGGAGTGAGATTTCCAGCATCATGAGCGTTTATCCTTCTCAAGAAGGGTATCAACCAACACTTGAGAGTGAGGTGGCGGCTTTTCAAGAGCGGTTGGTGTCCACCAAGCAGGCTCATCTAAGCAGTATTGAGGCAATCTATGTGCCGGCTGATGATTTGTTGGATCACGCTGTCCAGGCGATTAGCCCCTATCTAGATTCGATGTTGGTGTTATCCAGAACTGTATATCAGCAAGGATTTATGCCGGCTGTCGATATTCTCTCCTCCAGTTCTACTTGGTTAAGAGTGGGGTTAGTGGGTGAGCAGCATTACCGCGCGGCCATGGGCGCGAGAACTATTCTGGCAAAGAGTATCGATCTCGAGCGTTCTGCCTCGCTGCTGGGGGAGTCTGAATTGTCATTTTCGGATATCACTTTCCTAAAACGAGGCCGCTTACTAAAAGCGTATTTCACCCAACCCTTTTATGTCACGGCCAACCAGAGTGGCCAATCAGGGGCATGGGTTAGTTTGGAAGAAACCATCGAGGGAGTCGAAAAAATTCTCTCAGGCGAATGCGATAACGTTAACCCAGAAACAGTGCTTTATTCAGGTAAACTTGTAGTTGCGTAAATAATCATTATTTAACGCATAGTATTTGTTATTAAAATAATTCCGAGTTACACCAGGTATGTCATCAACTTTTCTTAATCTCCGCATTATTGCAAAAAATAAAATTATGTTTGAAGGACAGGTACAGTCAGTGAGTTCGCATAATGCTGTCGGGAATTTCGATATCTTGCCTGAACACTCAAGCTTTGTTAGTTTAATTGACACTTCTGTCGGGTATATGTCTGAATCGGGAAAGCAAGAAGCCATTCAGATTCAACAAGGCCTGCTGAAAGTTATCAATAACCAGGTTACGGTGCTTATCGAGTTTTAACCCGTCAGCGAAATCCTTGCTTGAGGTGCTGAGTTTCCATGACCGGAAGTTTTCTCTCGCTATTAATTCACGAGTTTCGCACTTATCTACAAAGTATGGCGTTGTCATTCTTAAGCAAAGTCGAGGCCTATCTGTCGACGGACAGGAATTCCTCCAAGATAAGGTTATATCGTAGGGATCTCTCGGCAGGCTCGAGATGACACAAACACAAGGTGCGAAACTCGCGTAGTTGATCGTAACTTATTCTCGCGTTGTTGCGTAATTCTTATTTATGGTAACTAAGCATAGAAAAAATATTATATTTATCGGCTAATAATTGAAATAAACCGCATCCAGATTAAAAATGGAGAAGTAGAATATGTATAGGTTTTATTGCAAGGACACATCTTGTTTATTAACGCTTTCTATTTATCTGGACATTGCGAAAATAATCACGCTAAGTAATGGGTGGTGTAAGTCCATACACGCGACGAAAGCATAGTTCATCCACTAGTAATAAATACTAGGGGAGTGATGGGACTTGGGCAGACTAACACTTGAATCGAGGGGATTCCTGAATCAATTTCAGGGCAGGTTCTATCGTCCGGACCCTGGCGGGAATCCAGAACAACTCTCGAGTAAAGTGCCCAAGTCTGGGGGTGAATAGAATGGGGTGGTGGAAATGAATGACCGCGGTTTCTAGCCACACTACTCGAGACACTAGATCGGGCTTGCCTTAAAAAAGCCATTTGTATATTGTTGTCCTGAAATTGAGAGAGCTAGATTAATGTGCTACAAGCTGCTAGTCATGGCT
>CAZVUJ010000149.1:0-2993 GCA_964630135.1 uncultured Pseudomonadales bacterium
AGTAGGGGGGCAACCCTTTGTGAAAATAGGTCGCAGCGGGAACCCTGGGTTTTATCTTTTTAAGCAGGCTTTTGACTTTTCAATCTATCTGTTTTTGAAACAATTGCTCCCTGTTGCGAACGATTGGAGCATTGATTAGATCATGCAATAGGTCGACAATCGGGAACGGTGGGTTTTATGCGTTTCGGTGGCACAGTGGCACCGTGCTACTCGTGACACTGTGTCGCCGTGACACAGCTTTTGCTATGCTATTCCCATGCCGGTGCAGAAATTCGAAGACTTGTATGTGTTCCAGAAAGCAAGAGAACTTGTCAAGACAATTTACCTCATATCGAAGCCATGGCCTGACCGGTCACTGCAAGATCAAATCAGACGGGCAGCCGTTTCGGTTGTTTCCAATATTGCCGAAGGGTTTGAACGGGGCACCAAAGACGAGTTTATTTACTTTCTCTATATAGCCCGCGGCTCATGTGGTGAAGTGCGGGCGCAACTCTATGTGGCCCTGGATCAGGGGTTTATGTCTCAAGACCAGTTTGCCAAAAGTTTTGATCAAGCGGATCACACTGCTCGTCTCTTAGCCAAATTTATTGCTGGGTATAAAACCAAGGGGCACAAAGGGCAAAAGTTTGTGACTCCCCAAGACACGGAGATGGAAGCATTCGAAGCCGAACTGCAGCGATTGACGGGGAGGTAGGAGTTTTCAGTGACACTGTGTCACGGTGCCACTGCTGCCTGCGTGCTATAATCCCATCAAATAAAAAGGAGAACATATGGCTGAACTAGATCAATCCTCAACCCCCCCCAATACTAGAGTACCTGAAGTTGGACAAGTAGTAAGAGTTTTTGGAGCTGACGGAGAGTTGATTGAAGATCTTATTATTGAGGAAGTTCATCCTGATGAGATAAGAAAGATTGGAAATGGTGTGGAAATTGTGCTGCGAAGATTTACTCTCGGTCAGGCTAGATCAGGTATTGAAGAAGGTCCTGATCTGGGTGAAGGTGGTGTAGTAATTGGTGGATAGACGCAACCATTATTTGTCATTCCAAAGCTCACCTGATACAATATGTCTGGCTTGAAGCAGCCGCTTTTTTGTTGCTTATACCTATGCGGCCTCAAGTCAACCACTCAATTTGAAAGGAGATTCATGAAACTATATGGCTACTACATCCAGTACTAAAAAGGTTGCTACCAAGAAATCTAGGCCTGAGAAGAAAACTTCACCCAAAACTCAACAAGAGGTGAAAAAAGTAACTTCTCCAATTCCTGAAGCAAACACCGAAAAACAAAAAACTCCCAAGGAAGGTGCAAAACCAGCTCCTAAAGTTGCCAAAACTCCGGCTAAATCCGGCAAAGCCCCGACCAATATGGAAGAGCTTTTGGCCGAAACCGGCTACCAAATCAAAGCTCCTAAGCCTGGTCAGGTGATCAGCGGTATGGTGACTGATGTGACCAAAAAAGTGGTCCTTATTGACATCGGCGCCAAAACCGAGGGTATGGTGGTCGAGCGCGAGTTCGAAGCGGCGCGCGATTTTATCGATCAATTAGCCGTTGGCGACGAAGTGACCGCCTATGTGCTGACTCCTGAAAACGAGCGCGGCCAAATCCTGCTGTCTCTCAAGCGAGCTTTAATCGACAAGCGCTGGGAACAATTTGCCCAATACATGGAAACGGGCGAGGTGGTTGAAGTCCGCGGCCTGGAAGTCAATAAAGGTGGCATGATTGTCAATGCAGGTGGTATTCGCGGATTTGTGCCCTCGAGTCAATTCGGTAAAGAATACTTGGGCCGCATGGAGGAACTGTTAGACAAAACCTTCACGGTTAAAGTGATTGAAGTCGACAAAGACAAGAATCGCTTAATCTTCTCCGAGCGGCACGTGTCCGAAGCCGATGCCATTGCCAAGAAAATTGAAGCGCTGAAATACGTTCATGAAGGCGACACCTTTGATGGGGTCGTTTCAGGCATTATGCCCTTTGGGGTATTTGCCGGCGTTGAGGTGCCCTTATCCGCTACAGGAAAAGGTGGCAAGGGCAAAAAAGACGCGGACACATTGGTGGGCAAACTCGAAGGCCTGGTGCATATCAGTGAAATTTCCTGGGAGAAAGTCAATGACCCCAACGATTACTTTAAGCTCGGAGACCGCATACAAGTCCGCGTGTTAGGAGTGGATCAAGCCGCGGGCAAATTGAATCTCTCAGTTAAGCAATTGAGCGGTGATCCCTGGTCTACAGTGGAAGCCAAATATCCGATCGGCGCCAAGGTCAAAGGCAGAGTGACGCGCACCGCACCTTTTGGGGTGTTTGTCACCCTCGAGCCAGGTATCGACGGCCTGATTCACATTTCCAAAATCCCGGGTGGGGCCGAGCCGATTGTGGGCAAAGGCGTCGATGTCTTTGTGGAAACTATCGATGTGCCGCACCGGCGTATGAGCCTGGGGATGGTGTTAACCGAGGTGCCGGTAGCCTACAAGTAATTGTATTAATTATACTAATTGACCTAATTGCTCTAATGACTAACCAAACTCTAAATCTGAATCTCAAAATCTCTACCTGCGGGCAGACAAAATTAATGCTTGGGCTCTGAGTTTTGGACTTTGAAATTTGTCATTGTTTAGGTTAATTAGATATTATGAATTAGGAATTTGAAGCGGAGCGACACACTATGGCCAAACAACGCATGCTCGTGTTTGATGATCAATTGTTAATCGACATGGAACTTATTTTCAGCGCCATTCGCGAAGCCAAGGGTGACTGGCAAAAGGTGGAAGCTGAGATGCGCGCCTACCTTGAAGCTGTGCAAGCTATGGTGCATTCAGCGGAAGAATAAAAATACTTTCCAGGTTACATCTCGGGAACATTCTAGACTCACGGCTATTGTTGTGGGTGCTCATTCGTGCTCTTACATTTGACAGTAGCCTAGCCTAGCCATTACTCTGTAATGTGAGGGTGTCTCTTGGAATTCCCGGGACCTTATTTTATTAAAAAAAACAGTCAT
>CAZVUJ010000150.1:0-2989 GCA_964630135.1 uncultured Pseudomonadales bacterium
GAGATAACCTGAAATAGCAACGGGAAACGGCATAGTATCAAACCAGGTTTTTTGGTAGACATCAGCATACCAGGCAACGGCCTTGACTCTTTTTATTCTTGCCGCGACATAGGCGGGAAGATAGCACACAAAATTTGATGCCTCGATGAGATCGGCTGGGGTGGAAAGTCCTCGCGCAAAGGCTGTTATTTGAAAAAATCCCCGGGAAACAATCGACCAGGTGGTGGCAGTAACGGCTGTTTTAGCCCGTGCAATCACGTTAACGTGATATCTTTTTTTTAATCCCTTAATCGTAAAGTAGGTTCTGGCTTCAACCCCGCCAGTAAAAGCCGTGCTTTTTTGATCAAAAAACTCAGTAATAAACAACAGCTTCATTGCTCTCGTTTGGGTGGTTTCTTAGGTTGTGCGTCGTGCAAAGCGATCAAGCGAACAAGTTTGGTAATCTCGTGCTTTGTTTCTTCGAGGTGGATATTAGTGCGGAAAATAAGATAAAAAAGCAGAGCGATAGAGGCATAGATGACAATATCAGCACCGCGACCAATCCCCAATGCCCGGGCTACATAGGAAGTAAACCCCGGCTCAATAACTCCAATCAGGGCAAAGGCAAAAAGGCCAAACCAAAACAAAAACTCTCCCAAGGTTAGGTTGCCGTCTTTGTGCCTCAAAATGACTCGGGAGATAGCAAACAGTAAAAAAAGAATAAGAATGATTTGAAGCGGTGAGATAATCATATAAATACAGCTTGGTTTATCTAAATAATCGTAACACAAGCTTATAGCCGACTGACCACTGGTTGCTATTTTGCTGACCTTTAGCTCGAGAATAGTCGGTATAAATGACTTTGATAGGCGTTTCTGCGAAGCGGAGTTTCAAGCGCTTTATTTCGGCAAATATTTCGGAAGAAACTTCCATGCGCTCAGTTTTCAAAGTAAGTGACTCAATCGCTCTGCGGTTAAAAGCCCTGAAACCTGATTGAGAATCGGTGGTTGTCACCCCAAACAGAATGAAGGTGAGAACATTGGCCAGCCGGTTAAGTATCAGGCGATCGGTGGGCATAGCGGCTAAAGGGTGCGTGAGCCTGGAGCCGATAACGATATCAGCTTGGTTGCGCGTAAGCAATTCGATCATGGGCAGCGCGTCCAGCGGGTCATGCTGCCCGTCGGCATCAAGGGTGATGGCGTGAGTATATCCTTGAGCTTTGGCAAAGGCTAAGCCGGTCCCGATGGCTCCACCCAAGCCGCGGTTAATAATATGCCGAACCACCAAGGAGCCAAGAGAGGTAGCAGTAGATGAAGTCGTATCCTGAGACCCGTCATCGACAACCAGAATTTCAGCTTGTGGCAATGCTTTGGCAATTGCGGCAATTACCTCGCCAATAACTTGTGCCTCATTAAAAGCCGGCACGATGACCAGTAGTTTCATGGTAGAAAAGAGCGGGCAGTTTGCACGATTCCCTCTGACAAGGGTATCTGGGGCTCCCAACCCAGAGTATTTTTGGCTTTGGTGTAATCGAGACTACTGGTTTGTTGTTCTCCAGTTCTAGCTGGCCCATGAACTGCTTCGATTGACGAGTTGGCAGCTTGCTGAACCAGTGTATAGATTTGATTGACGTCTGTTTCAATGGTTGTGCCGATATTAAACTCACCGCTGGCTCTGGTAGCTAGCGCCAGCAGATTGGCTCGGGCAACATCGCTCACAAACACATAATCTCTTGTTTGTGCTCCATCACCGTTAATGGTGGGCTGTTCGTGTTTGGCTAATTTTTCGAGGAAGATAGAAATCACTCCGGCTTCTCCAAAAGGATTTTGGCGCGGTCCATAGACATTGGCATAGCGCAGTGAGGTAAAGCCAATGCCATACGTTTCTTGATAGAAAAACAAATACAGCTCAACCGCTCGTTTGGAAATGCCATAGGGTGACAAAGGCTGAGGAATCATGGTTTCGACAAAGGGAGTAGGTTTGGGACCATACATGGCGCCACCGGTAGCCGCGAAAATAATGTGCTTAACACTGCCCGCTTGTTTAGCTGCATCCAGCAGATTCAAACTGCCAAAAATATTTATATCAGCATCATGACGCGGATTCTCCACACTTCGGCCCACATGGATATGGGCGGCGTGATGATTGATAACTTCCGGTTTTTCTTGCTGAATAATATCAGCGGCAGCCTGGGAGCGAATATCCACCTCAAAAAAACGAGCTTGGCTGTTGACGTTTTCGTGCCTACCGGTGCTTAGGTCATCCATCACCAACACTTCGTGGCCAGCGGCTATATACGCATCCACCACATGTGAGGCAATAAAGCCGGCACCGCCAGTAACTAAAATGCGCATAACATCTCCTTGTAGGGTTTTAGTTTTTGTTTATGCCACCCATCGACCTGTGGTAAAAATTATCGTGGCCACTGCAAGCAGTATAGCAGAAGCAATAAGCCACAGTTTGTAAGCAGCGGGCGGCAAGTGTTGGCCTAAGACAATAAAAATAGGAAACATGGTGAGTAGATATCGGGGCATGCTAGAAAACGTTCCGGTTAAGGTGGGGGTTATATAACTTAAAAACGTGAAGAGGGCATAAGGTTTTGGCAACCGTTTATAGACCATGACCGTTCCCACTAATCCGAGCATTGCACTGGCGCATTCAAACACGACGGTAAAATAAGTAAAACTAAACGGATAAACGGTCAAAAGCATTTTGGCATAGCGGAAAAATACTTGATAGAGAAGAATAAGTTTATCCGTTTCTCTCAGGGCGCCAAAGTGATCTTGAACATGGACAAAAAGCAGAGGATCGCCGAACTCCCAGTGAAGGTAGAACATATAACCGCCAATCCCCACAAGGGGCAGGCAACAGCCTATAAAATTGATGATGCTCTGCGGTTGCGCTAGGCTTTTTAAGCCCTTTTTTTTGTAATGTATCCACCAAGCACAAATGAGTGTCGGGACCATAAACAAGCCGGTTAGCCTTGTGGCGCTCGCTAGGGCGCCAAACA
>CAZVUJ010000151.1:0-2977 GCA_964630135.1 uncultured Pseudomonadales bacterium
TGCTAATTTTGGCGGCTATTTTGACGGTAAATACGCCCAAAGCCACAAATATGCGCCGGGCAAAAAGACGCTCAAAATGCTCTCGCATTTGGCGCGCAATGTTTCGAGCAAAGTCTATATGCAAATCCCCAACCCGTGTGGCGAGATTACCCTCAACATGCTTGGGGGCTATTGCGTCATTGGCGATGTGGTGCCCTACCACGCGCCGGATGTCGAAACTGCCGAAGAAGCCTTTCGGGTGATGACCCGAGCCCTGATTCGCGTCAACACCATGGATTCGCTCTACAACCGTGAAGTCAAGCGCACCAACCGGATTGGTGTTTCCATGACTGGCTTGCATGAGTTTGGCTGGAACGCCTTTGGCTATGGCTTCCGCGATCTTATCAACGAGAAAAAATCTCAAGATTTTTGGCTAACCATTGCCCGGTTCAAGCGCGCGGTCGTAGATGAGGCCGAAACCTACAGTAAATTTTTGGGTGTGGTCACGCCGCACACTAATACGACGATCAAACCGGCAGGCACCACCTCCAAACTCTTTGGCTTGTCTGAGGGGGCGCACTTGCCGGCCATGCGCGAATACATCCGTTGGGTGCAGTTCCGCAACGACGATCCACTGGTCAAGCGCTACAACAAGCAGGGCTATCCAGTGCGGGAGCTTAAAACCTATGAAGGCACGACCATTATTGGCTTTCCCACCCAGCCGACTATTTGTGGCTTAGGCATGAACGGAGAACTGGTCACTGCGGCTGAAGCCACTCCGGAAGAACAATACAAGTGGCTGATGCTTTTGGAAAAATACTGGATTGTGGGGGTGGATGAAACGGGTGAGTCTTTGCCAGACACAGGCAATCAAGTTTCCTACACGCTCAAATACAAAAAAGACAAAGTCAGCTTCAAGCAGTTTAAGCGCATGCTGACTAAATACCAAGCTCAGGTTAAGTGTGCCAGCGTCATGCCCCAGCAGGATGCGACGGCCTATGAATACCAACCCGAGGAAGCGGTGACCATCCAAGAATTCACCCGGGTTTTACGCGAGATTGATGAGGAATATTTGGACGAGGATATTGACTTGGAAAGCCTCAAGTGTGCGAGCGGAGCCTGCCCGATTTAGGAATAAGTGGCTAGGGGAGAGTTATTAGCTATATAAAAAGCCCTGTTTCAACACAGGGCTTTGTTTTTTCAAATTCAGTACGAATTCTACTGCTTGTTTTGTGCTGCTAGCGCTTGATCAACTGCATCGTAAAATTCTGTTACGGTCTTCCCTTGAGGGATTGCAACCTTTACTCCTTGATAACCTTCAAAAACTGTCCAAGTATTCTTTCCATCAGCTACACTTTCTCCTGGTTGCCCAACAACCGTAACCTGTAAATCAAACCTGGGAGCAAGTTGTTGCATAAGAACTGCTTTTTCTGCTGGTATTTGGAAGATTGCATTCGTTGTTGAGAAATTATCTTCATTTGATAAAAGGGAAGTTTCTAAAGCTCTTACAAAATATTCAGGTGGAACACGTGCTTCCAAAGCTTTTTTTGGTAAATCACTAAAAATTTCGTAATGCTTATACAAGCCTCTTTTAGGAAAACATTCGTCTGACATGGCTACATAAACCTCTAAACTATCTTATAATGTGCGTATTCTCTCTCTCTCTCTTCAAAATGTCAAATTTTTTCACGAGCAAGACTTACGTAACTATCCAGATTGTCATTTTCGCCTCTGCCCTCATCAGGGTAAACGAGAATGACAGTGCGTAAGCACCACCGCTAGCTAAAGCGTGATAAAAATGTATCAAGCTGATATTTGCATTACATATCTGTTTACATTAATATTAACCTAAGATAATTAATGAGTGAGGGTAGCTATGTATGCGGTGGTGAGTTTAACCAAACAAGGTCAGATTAGTATTCCTGCCAAGATGCGCAAAAAATTGGGCTGGGAGACAGAGTCAAAAGTAAGTGTGGTGCAACAGGGTGACTCATTGATCGTAAAAAAACCGATTGATGTTCTGGATTTGGCTGGAATATTTGCGCAGGCGGGTAAAAAGAATAAAGGTAAGACGCCCCAGCAGATATTGCAGGCGGAACAAACAGCGATTGAGGAAGCGATAAGGGAACGATATTTGAGGAAATTGTCTCGAGAGAAGTAGGCATGAAAACGTACTGGACTGACGCGAACATCTGGCTGCGGTTGTTGCTTGGTGATGTGTTGCAACAACAGGCTCAAGCTGAAAAGTATGTGCGTCAGGCTCAGGCAGGCAAAATCCGTTTAGTGTTGTGTGGAGAAGTAGTGATGGAAGTTGTGTTTGTGTTGACTAAGTTCTATCATCTGTCCCGGGGAGAGGTAGCAGATAAGCTCTCTCTTTTGTTGGGTACAAGATATGTAGACGTACCAGAGCGGGACATTTTGCTCCACGCCTTAGGGTTATACGCGAGGACGAAGCTAGACTTTGTTGATGTCTTGCTCCATGCGCGCGCTCAAGAGCACGGGGCGCAGGTGTTGACGTTTGATGAAGCGTTGAAAAAGTTGGCTGGATGAGGATATTGAACTTGGAAACGCTCAAATGCAAGAGCGGAGCGTGTCCGATTTAGGAACAAGTGGCTAGGTGTTAGTGGTTAGTGAGTATTTACAAAAAGCCCCATTAATAAGCGGGGCTTTTGTTCTTTGTTTATTCGTACTTCTTTTGTTCCATTGCTTCACGAAGAGCGTGGCGAAATGGACCGGTATCTATATTCTCTGGATTAGTAACTCGTATTGCTAATTTGCCTTCTGGTACAGCGATAGCTTTTTCTGGCCTGGATGTAGAGAAATCAACATCAGTTGCTATCCCTCCTGGTTGAGCGATAACTTCCAATTCCAAACCAAACTGGGGTGCTAAAGCTTGCATACCGCAACCCAATCACTTTCAATTATCTCGACGAGAGAGGACATGGAGTCTGTACGATAAATTGTGTAAACGGCTAGCCAAAATGAAATAATTGCTAGC
>CAZVUJ010000152.1:0-2964 GCA_964630135.1 uncultured Pseudomonadales bacterium
GATTATTTCCTCAGATTTTGCTGATATTGATTCTGCCGTCTGCTATTCGGGCGCAGTGGGAACGGATGACCATACCTGTAAACATGAGAGCGACAAGAACCAAATCCACTTTTCTTACTCTGATCAAATTGCCTATGGAGAAAACCTGACAGTAGCCATCGCTCTCAGGCAGCCAAACCAATTACACTTTCCCCACATTGCCTCAACCATACCCGTCCTCTGGCTTAACGTCATGGGCTTTGTGTTGGCTCTTACTCCCCTTACTATCATGTTTGTAGTCTGGCACACCTATGGCCGCGACTTTGTTGCGCTCTCACCAAATATATTTGACCTGGACGAATCAAAGCCAAAACGGAAAAAGCGATGGCTAGAGCGCTTGCACATCCCGTTTGTCTACGAACCTTTGTCTATTTCTCCAGGAGAAGCTGGCGTAATGCTCGATGAAAAAGCGGATGCGAACGATGTTGTCGCCGAAATTATTGAATTAGCCAGAAAAAACTACCTCACTATTAATCGTGTTCATGAAACTAATGCGACTGGATCTTCAGCCGATTACACCCTTAGTAAACTCAAATCAGTAGACGAAAAACTCACTCATGCTCAAGCTTATTTACACAAGCACCTATTTGACAGGTCAAATGAAATAGCTTTATCAAGCCTGAAAGGAAACTTTTACACCCACTTTGAACAAACAAAAAAACTATTAGTTACATCCTTGTTGAGAGAAAGGAAATTTTTTACCCGAAATCCTCAAACAAGCAAGGTTGTTGGCGTTGTCTTGGCTGTAATACTAAATTTACTTGTAGGCTGGTTAATCATATCGTTTCTTCAAACTATAAACAGTACCCCTCGTCTAATTGCACTTGCCTTATACTTATACATAGGCTTTTTCAGAATCAAAAAATTTTATATTTTCTTTTCTAAAAAAAACAAATTTCTTAGCATAACTATTATCATAATGCTTTTAGTGCTTTCGGCATGGCTATCTATCATTCTCATAATTTTCCAACCAACGGATAATTTCTGGTCATTATTTGTGCTTGCTCTAGGTTTTCCCCTATGCATTCAATTAGGAATAAGTTTAGTTCAAAAATCAGCTAAAGGTACCAATGCCGCTCTGCAAGCCAAGGGCCTCAAAGAAACCCTGCGTCTAGCTAAATGGCGAGATGAAATTAAGGAAAAACATCTGTTTATTGAAGCTATTATTCCTTATTCCATTGCGCTTGGTGTGATCGATAAACTCTCCAAGGACATGGACGAACTCGGTATCAAACCGCCAGACTACCTTAGCCATGGTTTTGCTCGAAATATGACGCTTAATGCATTTACTCATGGGTTTTCTTCAAGTGCCGCAGCTTCTCTGTCATACAATCCCAGTTCATCGGGCGGATCTTCCGGCTCCGGTTTTTCCGGTGGTTCTTCCGGCGGCGGTGGCGGGGGCGGGGGTGGCGGTAGTTGGTAGAGCACTTGCTAGAATACTCCCTATGAAACAGAACAAGAAATTCTCGGTCATGCTCAAAGCCCAATGGCAAAATGCGTTTCAATATCGAGCCATGATTTTTATCTGGATGTTTGAAACCTTTTTCGTGCCCTTTGTGATGCTTATGATAAGGCAGCCGATTGTGGGTGGCAGTGCAAGCCTCCAGTCACTGGCTCAAAACATCATTACCTACTACCTCTTCTTGCCTGTCACCACCCTCATCACGGGTGCGCGGAACGGCATCTTTTTTGCCGGCAAGGTGAGAAGCGGCGAGCTAAACACCTTTTTACTCAAACCCACGCATCATATGTGGTTTGACATCACCAGCAACCTAACTGAGAAGCTGCTCAAACTGCTTTTGCTCATCTTCATGTTTTTCGTTGGTGCTATCCCCGCCGAAATTATTTTAGACAAAAGCGCTTTGTATTGGGTCAGCATCACGGCATTGATAGCTTTGGGGGTGTTTATGGGCATGAAGCGCTTTTTCAGCTTTGCCCTCAAATACTATTCCTCTGCCAGTTCCTAAGGCTTACCTGGTTATTACCTGAACATCTTGATAAAATACTTTTATGCATTCAAGCTTAGACAATCTCATACATCAGATTCGGGCCCAAAAGAATGAACTGGACAGACTTCGACCCTTACCCGTGGAGTTAGAAGAAAACTTAGATACGTGGTACCGCATTGAACTGACCTACTCATCAAATGCACTTGAGGGCAACACACTTTCCCGACAAGAAACAGCGCTCGTCGTGGAAAAGGGTCAGACTGTTGAGGGGAAAACCATCCAAGAACATCTGGAGGCAACTAATCATGCTTCTGCATGGGATTTTCTTAAGCAGCTAAAAAATAAACAACCAAGCATGATCGATCAACAAGATATCTTGAACATTCATCGGCATATTCTGCAAAAGATTGATGACACGAACGCGGGGAGATACCGCAGTGTGCCCGTGCGAGTTGGTGGCTCTACCGTTGTCTTTTCTAACCCCGTTAAAGTCCCGCAACTTATGGACGAGTTTGAAGCATGGCTTAAAACCCAAAGTGATGTCGAGCCAGCTACTCTGGCAGCTGAAATCCACTATCGCCTCATGAGCCTCCACCCTTTTATCGATGGCAATGGTCGCACTGCCAGGTTGCTTATGAACTTAGTCTTGCTGCAGCACGCCTATCCTCCAGCGATAATCCCGACCGAAAAACGCTTGGAATATGTAACTGCCCTCCAAACTGCTCAACTTGGTGGCGACACAACACCCTATTATCAGTTGATTTACCAACAGATAACTGCTTCGCTTAATACGTATCTAGAAGCTGCTAAAAATAGTATTTCTAACTAATCTAAGGCTCATATGTCTGTTATTTCAGTTAAAAATCTTCAAAAGTACTATAGAATCCACGAAAAAGAAGCCGGGCTTAGTGGCTCAATCAAATCCCTTTTCAAGCGTGTTTACCGTGACGCCAAAGCCGTCGATGATATTTCCTTT
>CAZVUJ010000153.1:0-2958 GCA_964630135.1 uncultured Pseudomonadales bacterium
AGAATCGTCATCGATTCTATCGCATGAGTGTTACCGATGTATCTCAGCTTCTGCATGACAAGAACGTGCTCATGCCACTTGCCACAGATCGCCAACTTGTTTCGCAACCCCTTCCAGTTCCATCAACGTTAGTTCGGGGGTGAGGAGTGAAACTGGCACAGAAAGTGCACGGGCCAATTCGTCCAGTGTTTGTGGTTCTCGGCTTAAGGCACTAACAATGTTGTGTTGCACTTCATTAGCTAGAGCAAGGGGGGCAGCAGTTGACTTAAGCCTGCTGGTTTTCTCCAACCCCAATTCAGTGATGATATCCTGAGCAGTGGTAACAAGTTTTGCTCCTGATTTGAGAAGATGAGTGGGAGCGTGGTTCATAACACTGGTGATAGGCCCGGGCACGGCAAAAACGGGTTTACCTAAGTTTCGCGCACTTTCAGCGGTAATCAGCGACCCACTGCCGACAGCTCCCTCCGTCACTAAGACTCCCCGTGACAGCATGGCAATCCATTCGTCCCGGGCCACAAAATGCCCCCGTGACGGTGATTCTCCTGGCGGGAAGGCAGAAACCAATGCACCATTTTGTGTGATGTGAGCAGCCAATGGTTCATTCCCCGATGGATAGACGCGATCCAATCCGTGCGCCAAAACCGCAATCGTGCGCCCGCCACACTCAAGGGCCGCCTGATGAGCTTGAGCGTCAATGCCATAGGCCAAACCAGAAACGATGGTGATTCCCTGGCTAGCTAATTCCCCTGCAATAATGCGGGTTACTTCGACACCATAGTGGGTTGGTTTGCGCGTACCCACCACTGCAAGTGCCTGCGCATCTTGAGGCAACAGATTGCCTTTGACATAGAGCACTGGCGGGGCCTGGGGCAAGTCGGCTAGCAGTGCAGGATACGTGGGATCACAACCCTTAACCACCACGGCAATCTTACGTTGTTCTAACTTAGACTTCATTGACTCAAGGGAAAAATGAGTAAGGGTGCTGGCCAGAGCCTGAGCAACAGACTTGGGTAAAAGCTGATCGTGTTCGGCCGTATATGACTCAAACAGCTTTTGTGCCGAGCCAAACTGAGCCATCAGCTGGCTAAACCGACCGATGCCAATACCCGTGGTTTCCCACAACGCCACTCGGTACCACTTTTCTTGAGGAGCAGGGTTCATCTTGGCTCTATCCTTCGGTATGCTTCCGGTTGAGCAAACCACCAATCAAGCAAGCGTTTAGCCACGGGGGCTGCTACTTGAGAGCCTTGTCCCGCTCGCTCAGCCAGGACCGTCACCACAATCTCCGGATCCTGAACCGGGGCATAGACCGTGAACCAGGCGTGAGGCAGGGCTTCTGCTCCGCCTTGCTGAGCCGTTCCTGTTTTGCAGGCAACCTCATAGCTACTGGTAAAAAAGGGTGCTCCAGTGCCACCGGGTTTGCACGCCGCCACTAACCCCTCTTGGACCAAATGCAGCGTTGTCTCGCTGAGGGGCAACTGCATGCATCCTTCGACAGCCGTTTGATCTCGAGCTAGCTTAGGCGGGCACAGCGTGCCATCATGAGCAATCGCACTCATCATCATGGCAACATGCAGGGGCGACACTAACACATCGCCCTGACCAATCGACATGTGGAATGTATTGCCTAAGTACCAGCGCTCACCTTTGGTTTTTTCTTTCCACTTGGGTGTTGGAATTGTGCCTGAAGCCCCGACTAAACCCGAAATCGTGGGGGCCTTGCCCAAACCAAACATCTGCGACCACTCGGCTAGCACTTCGGGCCCAATTTGCTCCCCCACTCGGTAAAAGTAAATATCATTCGACCGTTGCAAGGCTTTGACTACATTAACTGCCCCCTCGGTGCGTCCGTGCTCGGCATAGAGCCAATTGCCAAACGAAAACTCTCCCACCCTAATTTCTCCGGAATCTTGAAAGAGTGTATCGCCTTTGATTTTGCCTGATTCAAGCCCGGCAACTGAAGTGACTATCTTATAGACACTCCCGGGAGGATAGACTCCCGCTAGAGCCCGGTTAAAAAAAGGTTGATCGGATTGATTAAGACCAGCAGCCACATTGTTAGGGTCAAATGCCGGAGTCGACATGAGTGTTAACACATTGCCCGATCGCGGTTCGAGCGCCACTACTGAACCGGAATAACTGGCCATGAGCTCATAAGCAAGTTCTTGAAGCGACAGGTCCAGAGTGGTGAGAATTGCCCTCCCGGGAGCACTTACATTTTCCCCGAGCACCCGCTCCACCTGGCCTCGAGCATCAACTTCGATCACCTGATTGCCGGGCTGACCTCTCACCTGTGATTCAAAAGCTTTTTCCAAACCGGCTTTGCCAATACTATCACCGGCAATATAGTCAGGAGGTAATTCACTTAAAACTTGGGTATCTACCTCAGCCGTATAGCCCAGCACTAAGGCACAAGCGCGCGAACATACATAGTCGCGCTGAATGTCGTAGTAAATGCGCTGCGAATCACCACTCAATGCCAACGCTTCTTCTTTAGATATCGGCTCGAACATACCTTGAGCTAGCGTCGTGCCCGGCACCTGTCGTTTAAACGAAGGCAAATTACGCACCAAGGGTTTATTATGCCGGTCATAAAAGACCCCCCGCTCGGCTGTAGTGCGCACCGAAATAAGGCGGTTATTGTCGGCGCGGGATCGGAAATAGTTGCCCTCAACCACCGTGAGTTGAGCCAAACGACTCAGCAACACGACTCCTGATAAGACAAGCACGAGGGTGAATGGCCACAACCGCACCCGCGATTTTTGGCCACCCAGCAAATTTTGCTGCCACGAACTCACGCGCATTGTCTGAGTATGCTTGTTAACTTTGGTTAGCTTAAAGTGGCTCATTGCAGATACACCTCAGTAGTGTCTTTAGCACGAGTAGTGATCCGCCACAAAACCGCGGCCGCACATATTTGCGCCACCGAGAGCAACCAGGGCAACCGGTGGTGCAACA
>CAZVUJ010000154.1:0-2941 GCA_964630135.1 uncultured Pseudomonadales bacterium
GCAGCTGCATTTCTAACAGTCGCAATACTTTATTCATCGGTTGGACATGCAGGGGCAACTGGCTACCTAGCTGTAATGGCCATCGCAGGCATGTCCCCTGCCTTGATGAAGCCGACTGCACTTATTTTAAACATCGTCGTTGCTTCTATCGCAACCTACAAGTACTACCGTAGAGGTGCATTTTCTTGGTCGCTTTTTGTACCGCTCGTTCTAACCTCATTTCCTTTTGCCTATCTCGGCGGCAGCATCACCCTACCGGCGCAATACTACAAACCCTTAGTCGGCATATTTCTCCTATATTCAGCCTGGCGATTTATAGCATCGTCTCGCAACTGCGATTTAACTGAAATAAAGCCTGTATCCTGGCCAATCCTACTAATTTGCGGATCTGGTTTAGGCTTCCTATCTGGCTTAACCGGCGTTGGTGGTGGCGTATTTCTTAGCCCACTTATGCTTTTGATGCATTGGGCACCTATCAGGGTTATTTCCGGCGTAGCGTCAGCGTTCATACTCTCGAATTCAATTTCTGGCTTAGCCGGTCTACTCACCACCCATATTGATATGGCACCCGGTCTACCCTGGTGGATGTTGGCAGTAATGCTGGGTGGGTTGATTGGTGCAGAATTTGGAAGCGGTCGGTTCAAGGCAAAAACGATTCAACGTCTACTTGCTGTTACATTACTCATTGCAGGCCTTAAACTGAGCAGCAGCCTTATCTTCTAGCCAATAGGAAACATCGCATGACGCAACAGGATGTCAGTAAAAAAAGTTCGATGTTTCCCGCTGTAGACAAATCAAACATTCCGGCACGTCCTTCCCTGCGCATCGCGTTACTGGCAATCATTGGCCATGCTTAACCGCAAATACCGTTTCCTTCTCGCGCTAACCGGAAAATCAATTTGGCAGCAATGACATCTCATGCGATTGATTTCAATTGCTATCTCTAATTCGTTTAGAATCAATCAGTATCGAAATGTGGTTAGATCGTGAAGAGTGATGATGAACACATCCAAGTCGCCAGGTAGATGACGAACATTGATATTAGCGTATGCGATTTCACACAATATATTTTGATGTTAGACAGTCTCCGAATAGAAACTCGCTACGGACTATCAGTCACAATGTTTTTTCTCTAGCAAGATTAGTTTTTAGATTTAACCAAACTTGGAATATCTAAACCCCAGTCACCATGCTCATACCAATCATCCCCGAGCAATTCCATAGGATGTTGGGTTCTGTCTGATCCATTTCCGCATCGCAAATCATCAACAGAACAATACTTATCACATCCCCAGCATACACGCTCTGGGTGTTTGGGATTGATAGGGAATATCTTCTTCAATTTTCTTCTTAACTGTTTGAATTATCGACCTACTATAATTCTAAAAACATCTCTGTCTTCACCATATTCAAGAATAAGATTCTTGACGCGTTCTTGCCAGAGATCTCCAAACAAGGCTAACTCAGAGGGGTTTGCTTCACTATGAAGGCATTTCTGCATAAGTGATTTGAGATCTCTAGATATCGGTATCCTAGACATATCTACAGAAACATCCACATGACGAAGGTTATCTCGTAGTTGATATCGAATTTTCCGGGTGCCTCCTACCCCGAAGTTCATCAGACCATTTCGGAAGAAAATACCTGAGAGCCCTTTGAACCCATCGTCGCCAGCTGCTCCTGTCAGCATTTGAACGACGTTGGCCATAACCCCTGTAACACCTTCAGTTCTTGGCTCACTGAACTCAACTCGAAGCCCTCCCCTGCAAGGTAGTTCAGACCCATACAGACATCTAATTGCCAGATATGTCATCCAGTATGCGGATGCAACTGTCGGACATGAATGCCCCGTAAGTTTCACAACATCTACATAGTTATAGTCAATAACTCCGCCTAAAGTTGACCCCAAGAATCCAGCAAGAGGATCATAAACGGTGAGTCTAGGGATATCGTCATAAAATGCTGGGTACTGCATTACATGCACACTTTTTTGAAGTCGATGATCACGCCACCATCTCTATTATGAAGGTATTGGAAAATAAGCTTCGAGCCATACTTTAACGCAAGTTTGATAATGACTGTATGCGGCTTCCTATCAATAGAAAGTCGAATTACCTCGCCTGGATTGATCATCGTAAAAGCTCTCATCAAAGCGCTTTCAGTCGATTCATACGGTAACTCGTATCCATCAAATGGAATAATCCTCAAAGCACCACTTGCAACCGATTTGAGAGCACTCATCCTATCTATTTCCTGCAATAGTTAGCGCATTTTGAAATCAATTATGACTCCGGCAGGTTCTTGGGCAACATAGTTGATATCAATCGCAGACCCAAAACGTGCCAGAAGCTGATCTAGTAAAGGCAATGGGTTGTGATCGTTATAGAAGCGCATTGTCTCCCCAGGATTTAACGAATCTAGAGCACCAAAAATTGCAGCATGTCGAAAGCGCTTTGCAACACCGCGCGCATCAAAAACATAGATGCCCTCTGAATTTGCGTGATTAGACGCACAACCACCCATGATGAATCTCCCTTTGATAGCTATAAAAAAGTGAGCTCAATCATTTCACGTCATGACCGCTGTGAAAATACACATTCGGAGGTACTACCCTCTTGATTTAGATCAAGAACATCTATGCACGAGCTACCCAATTCGGGGTATTTCATGGTGAATCATTGTGTCGGACAATGTGCGACGTGGTTGTTAGCACCTCTCAGAAAATGCATAGGAAAATATCTATGTCGATTGAACTCATTTGCCCAGCAGGAAATCTTCCGGCTCTAAAAGTTGCTGTAGACAATGGTGCAGACGCTGTTTATCTTGGGTTCAAAAACACGACTAATGCACGTGCATTTCCAGGGCTTAACTTTGATCACAATAGCATTCGTGTTGGCGTAAATTATGCTCACAGCCATGGCAAAAAGGTACTAGTTGCACT
>CAZVUJ010000155.1:0-2936 GCA_964630135.1 uncultured Pseudomonadales bacterium
AAGGCTTTTTATCAACCGAAGTTGCCTATCAACCAATTTCGTAATTCGCTTTGTCGTCCATCCGCGCAACACTTTTGGGTTTTGCATCACATGCTTTTCGCTACTACAGGGGGCGTCAAGTAAGATTTTGTCAAAGACTTGGCCAGTTTTTAGTCCAATAATTTCAGCTGGCAGATTCGTAATTTCAATCAAATCCAAACCGTAGGCGCTTAGGTCTTTTTTTAGTTGGAAATAGCGCTGTGCCGACAACTCGTTCGCCACCAGGGTGATTTCTTGCGCGGCTTTACTCCAGCATATAGCTAATGTTTTCCCTCCAGGAGCCGCGCAAGCGTCGAGCACAATTTCTTTAGGCTGCACGTTAAGTGCCACCACCGGCAATAGTGAGGCTAGGTTAAGGAGATAAAACCAGTATTGATCATGTCCGGGCAATGGCGAAGGAAACGACACTTCCTTGGGCCACTGGATTGCATGCAAAAACCAGGGAATCGGCTCCATGCTCAATCCTTGAGCATGCCACGCCTGTTTCATCTGGTTAAAATGTAGCGGATTTATTAATATACAGGGTGTGTTTTTTCGCTTGAGCGATTGAATAAGCATCTGAAAATCAACCTCACTTTTGGCCAATGAGCGATAGTATTCATGAAACGCTTGTTCACCAATGATTTTTTGATCTCTTTTGGCTTTATTCATGTGAGTTAAGCTTCTTCGATGCCTGCAGCATTTGATTAATAATTTCCTCCGCAGCCTCTCCGTCTAGTGCAATTGGTTGGTAGCCGTTGCCAATGTATATCGGCTGAAAACGGGCATCAACAAATCGGTTGTGTGAAAAAAAGTATTCACCCACAATTCCTTGTCGTGTCTTTTCAGACCAAAATTGATCAAAAACAAGATTTCCGTGAGAATATACGATCAGCTTCTGGTTATACAATTCTACTGCTTGCACCCAGTGAGGATGACGTCCCAAAACTAAAGTTGCCCCTGCCTCTATCGCTGCATGGGCAAGATCCTGCTGGTATGGGCTTGGGTTATGCGTATATTCGCTGCCCCAGTGAAAATAGGGAATAACGATAGGTGCGCGCTTGAGCGCGAGTGCAACCAAAGAAACTATTTCTTGGGTACTTCTGGCTTTGAGGGTTGCGTCGATGCCGATAATTGCCACTTCTACGCTATTTAACACTTGTTTGTAGGCAATCTCATCAAAACCCACTGATTGGATTTCCTGTTGGTGTAAAACTCCTTGTGTCTCCAACAAACCACTGCTACCAAAATTTAGGCTATGGTTATTAGCCAGACTAACCAAATCAATGCCTGCATGTTGCAAAGCCTCAATATGTCTCACATTACCGCAAAATTTCATGCCATCAGAAAGCATGGGACAATTAGCTACTAATGCCCCTTCCAAATTCACCATGGCAATGTCCGCATCTTCAAACAAGGTCCTTACATTTCCTAATAATTGACCAAAGCTATTGTGGTTAGTTGCCACCACATTGACATGCCTGCCCGGATTGTAATCCCCACCAACTACTATTTTCCATGTTTTTTGACCCTCCAGTTCAATATCGTCATCAAAAAAGGATTTTAAAGAAAGCCTATCGTGATCTGTTATCGGGGGAATACTAGTTGGAGTAACAGCTCTAACTTCAGATTTTCTAGGGAGCGATGAGAATTGGTGGTTCTGAGCTTGCAAAACGTTCATATACTTGATGAGCAATATAATCACCACTACAAATCCACTCACGAGAGCCATGAACAAAAACCTTTTGTGTGTGCTCATTTCCTTATTCTACCTTTAAATGAGACATACGCGTGCTTTTTATAGACGGTTGGGGTAGGATGATCCCAATTAAACAGGATAAAAAGACGTGACCAGCTTCGCCGAAACCACTTGGATATCTTTTTCTTCAATGAGAAATTTCCTGCAATGTCCGAGGTCATATTACTATGCCAACGTCTTTCGTGATCCAAAAACAAATCACAAAATAGCCATAGTGAGTCCGCCTCTCGCTCTGGGTCAAATAGTGCATGAAGTGCTTGAAGAGCTTTCTGGATTACCTGCTCAGAAGCGATTTGATAAACCGCTGACTGAAATATTTTCACAAAAATGGAATTCTGTTTCGGGAAAATTGGGTGGATTTACAAGCGAAACGCAAGAAAACGAGTATAAATCTAGAGGTTTTGAAATGCTTCGTAAAGTCCAATCAAATCCTGGGCCATTAGCCAATTTAGCAATTAAACTTGCGGATAATTTGCCAAGCTACTGGCTTAGCGTGGCGGATCAAATAAAACTTTGCGGTAAAATCGACTGGCTTGAATATCTCCCTGACACCGATCAAGTCCACATAATTGACTTCAAAACAAGTAAGTCAGCCCAAGAAAATGAGAGCCTGCAGCTACCTATTTACGTTCTCTTAACATCACACGTGCAAAAACGAACCGTGAAAAAAACCAGTTATTGGTATGTAGGTCTTCATGATGCACCAGTTGAACAGCCAGAGCAGGACATGGTGAAAGCTGAGCAAGCTATAGTAAAAATCGCTCAAGAAATAAGATTGGCCAGAAAACTTAATCGATTTGCCTGTAAGCGGGCTGGCTCAGCCTGTTCCTTTTGCTCGCCCTTTGAGGCAATCATCGAGGGGAGGGCAATTTTTGTCGGGATTGGAGGATACAACCAAGATTTATATATGATTTCTCAATCGGGTGAAGATCAGAGCGACTCGAGCTTTATACACTAGGTTTATTGGTGTAGCGCATGGTGTACGCGAGTTCGATAAGTTGAGCGGTTTCTTCAACACTGTAGTGCTGGGTATTCACGGTTAAGTCATAGTACTTTGGACTTTTGATCTCTTTACCAAAATATTGTTTAACAAAGCCCGCTCGCTCTGCCGCCACTTTACGAATAATATCTCTGGCTTTTTGATAATCAACACCTTCGT
>CAZVUJ010000156.1:0-2929 GCA_964630135.1 uncultured Pseudomonadales bacterium
CAACAGCAGAAGACTGGTATAGGAAATAAGTAATACTGATTCCATGACGTTTACTGAATTAATCTAATGTTGCTCTTAAAATATAATTAATTGGTTTACTCATTGATTAATACTACAATATTTCCATGCTGCAAAGAGTAAAGCCGTTGCTAGTACTTAGCTTCATCATATTGTTTGGTTTTTTGCTGCGCACCTACAACCTTAATTGGGATCAGAACCATCACTTGCATCCGGATGAGCGCTTTTTAACTATGCTCGCGCTTGAACTAGAAATTCCTGGCTCATTCAAAGAATATCTAGATCCCACTCTTTCGCCCCTCAATCCGCGAAACAAAGGCTATGACTTTTTTGTCTATGGCACGTTTCCCATTAGCCTGAATAAAGTTTTGGCTGTGGTATTTGGCAACGACACCTACAATGACTTTACCCTTCAGGGAAGATTGCTTTCCGCTTTAGCTGAAACGCTGATCATAGGAATCATTTTTGTCTCCACCCGAAGACTTGCTAGGATTTTTTCACTGCCCCCTTGGAGTGCGTATCTAGCTGCCTGGTTTTACGCTACCACGGTTAGCTCGATTCAACTGTCTCATTTTTTTGCTGCAGACACATTCACGAACCTGTTTGTGTTTATGAGTGCGGCATTACTTCTGACTGCATACACAAAAGCTAACCTTGGTCATACATCAACAAGCAATCACTTAAACATTGTTGCGCTTGCGAGAATTATTGTTGCCGGAGGTTGTTTTGGCTTGGCCTTGGCAAGCAAAATATCAGCTATCCTAGGTTTGCCCCTACTTGGTTTAATTCTGTTATTACCTCTCCTGCAACAGTTCTGGCATCGCCGCACTTCAATTAAGCAAATTATTCGTTTGTTCGCGATAGGTATATGTACCGGTCTTGCGTTTTTAGTAAGCACCTATGGAGCACTGCGCCTTGCTGATCCCGCCTTTTTTGCTTCAGGCTCTTTCTTTGATCCGCGAGTTAATCCTAAGCTAATTCAAAATATTAAAGAATTAAAATCCTGGGAAGGAAGCGATGTTTGGTTCCCGCCAGCCATTCAATGGATTCCCACCAAGGCCTGGATATTCCCCCTTAAAAACTTAAGCTTATTCGGCTTAGGGATACCACATGCTTTTGCCGTTGCAGTTGGCACAATTGCATTTGCTCTTTATTCATTTAAACACAAAAAACATCGTCTTCTTTTAGGTATTATTTTACTTTGGCTGATACTCTTTTTTGGTTATCAAGGCTCCCAGTTTGTTAAGGCGCTGCGTTATTTTCTGATAATGCTTCCCTTTGTGTCGCTCATAAGCGGACTAGGGATTGCTGTATTGACCGCAAAACTCACATCCCCATCAAAAGTAGTAAGCTCGGTGTTCAAAGTAATTATTCCATGTAGTTTTTTAATATGGCCGGCCATGTTTATGTCGGTCTATATCCATACCCATACCCGGATTACTGCATCGCGCTGGATTCATGAACATCTTCCGGCAAGCAACGTTGTCAACGAATCCTGGGATGATCCATTACCACTTCTAATTCCAAATACAATTAAATCATTCCCGGGAGAAATGATGCCCGTGTTTGACCCGGAATCACCCCAAAAATGGAGAACGATTAACACGATGCTTGAATCAGCTGATTATTACTTTTTAACCTCAAATCGGGCTTGGGGGAGTATCACCAAAGTCCCGGAAAAATACCCACAAACGACTGAGTTCTATAACCAGCTGTTTACGGGTGAATTAGGTTTTGTGAAGATGGCTGAGTTTGCTTCGCGACCGTCACTCAAATACTTAGGAATCCCTTTTGAGCTTGTTGATGACAGCGCTGATGAAACGTTCACGGTCTACGATCACCCCAAGGTCATCATCATGGCTAAAAAGAATTTCAAACCTTTTGTGCCACAATAAACAAAGCTGCTGATTCTGATGCTTTGGTTTTAAGACTCGTCGTAAGAGAGTGGGAGATGAGTTTAGTTAATTGAAGTGGCTGGTGCCAGGAAGGGTATGCGACCCAGCGATTAAGTGTTTTGCGCGTAATCAGACTGGGAATCGAAAAAACGTGTGCCAACTCTAGAAGTCTCGACGTATTTTTATTCAAATAGCCGATGGTTTGAATCGGTTTCAGCTGATTTTTTTCCAATTTTGTCTCCCAATTTTTCTGCGATAACAAGTTGAGGTGCTCTTGTTGTCGCTCAAATTTCTTAATGTAGGTATTGCCAACTATATGCTTGCCTATGAGAAAATCATTCCATCTATTGGTCATCACTGAAGTGAGTAAAAACCCTCCAGGTTTCAAGATTCGACTGATTTCGGCAATGTTTTTGTCCAAGTTGGGCAAATGTTCAAAGACGCAATTAGAAACAACTGTTGCCGCACTGGCATCTTTGAGTGGAATTCTGCCTCCGGCATAGGAAATAATTTGTTTATACACGCCCTTATCTTGTGCCTCTGAAATTCTGCTTTCGTGAACGTCTAAGCCGATATCAATTGCGCCTTGCCCAAAAACCATTTCGGCGAAGAAGCCATCGCCACAGCCAAAATCGAGCACTGGCGGTTTTATCGTGTGTCTATTTTTTTCAAATAAAAACGCTTCTTGCGGTCTAATAAACGAAAAAAAAGCCGGTCGGTGGCTCAAATAATGACTGATGTAACGCGGTAGTAGAGTGCGGTTTTTATTCATTGCGGTTTTTTCTCTTGACTTACTAACACAACACATCATAATACATGCACAAACCAAATAAAGCGGTAATATCTACTGACACTAGATAAAATTCTTGAATTCCTGTTCAGGAATTCGCTGACCGGGGTGAAAAACCGGGACGGGTATGCCCGTGATAGCTGGAATGAGAAGAGGTTAAAGGTTTTAGGCTCAAGCTTCCCAGTTTTCATTAAGCTGTAACCTAAAAGCTAACACCTATAACCTC
>CAZVUJ010000157.1:0-2913 GCA_964630135.1 uncultured Pseudomonadales bacterium
GACGTGACATTGCTCCCTTTGTTCTCAAAAACAAATCAGGCATGTCATCAACTCCTTTCTCAGTTCCGTTTTGACACAAAACCAGATGAACTTCGCTGGTTCCGACTACCGCTCTTTCACTCGAGACTCCAGCACGACCATGATTGTGACCAGCCACTGCTGCCAGAGGCACTTTCTGACCTCTCTCTAGCTTTTGTTCTACAAACACCCCTCGCAGTGGCTTGACTGGATTAATTGTTGATCCAGATCCATTGACTTGATGAAACAAATTCATCTGAAAAGCTTCCTCAGTTTCATCAAAAACTATATTTAACTTTCCTCCATTCCAGATTAACGGCACAGTTTCTCCATTTTTTAATCTCAACCCTTCCATCATTTGAGCTACTGCATTAATCGTCGTCTTATTCATAGGCCAATCATCATGACTTCCAAATCGGGTCACCACCGCCAACACTTTACCAGCCTCTACAATTTTTCGAAGCCATCCTTCTCTAAAGGCTCGCATTTGATCATTCATATTTAGTAATGTACTTGTCGTCTGTTCAAGATATTCCTGTTTGATGCCTTCAATCATGTCTCCCGCCAATACTACAAAAGTATCTGGCTTCATAATCTCACTCCACACCGCGTTTATTCTGCCAAGATCCACCGCCTCATGAAAAGCATGTGTATCTGAAATCACCAAAATTCTGACCGCTTCAGAATCTATTCCCGACAAATGGACCGTAGCTTCACCAACATCTGGCCTTAACATCTGACGAACTTCACGGGCCCTATCCACATAATTGACAATTTTTCTACCTGTCGCCCTTGCATTTTCTGCTGAAAAAGGGTTTGGTCTACCAGTCTCAATCTTACTAATATTTGCCATTCGAGTCATTCTAGACAATCCTGCAAACGATTCAATTAATGTCTTTATAATCTAGTCAGTGCTAGACTAAAAAGATACTCAAATTTTCATTTCCCCCCATACTTGACATATTTTGATCGACTTGTATAATATCCCATAACAATTATTATTTAAATTATTGTTATGAAAAGAATCACTCTATTGACCGTACTTTTCGCTTTATTATTTGCCATCTCCCCTGTTCAAGCTGAAGACGAGGTCCGAAACCTAGTTCTCGACCTCAAAGCCAAGGGTTTTAGTCAACCAAGCTATCAGGACAACCTCCAAAGCCAAGATATTATCTTTGCTCCCAACAATCGCTTCCAGCTAAAGCTAACCATTAGCAATCGTGGCAATCGCAACCAAACCAATGTTAAGGTAACTCAACTCTTACCAAACACAGTTACCACTGATTTTACTCAAGGCTTTACCATTCCTCAGATTGCCGCCAATCAAGAGTATGTCAAAGACATCGTTGTTACCGTCAAGGACAAGCAATTTATCCCTAGCCAGATTAACTTAAGTAACCTCCGTTTCACCGCTAAATCTGATGTTGGTTCTGAACCCACCGACACTGTCAGCTTCTATACCGGCAACGGTAGTCAGTCAGCCTCAGCAACCACAGTTACTACCACCAAGACCTTGCCAAACACCGGACCAGAGACAACTATTATTTTCGGCAGCTTGATTGCTTCTGCTATAGGACTAGCTTCTCTGAAGCTAAGACAGCTTGCCAGAGGTTACTAAAACCTTGACATTATAGGCTCTTTAAGATATAATATAGGCCAGTAGCTAAAGGAGAGTCTAGGGTTGGTGGCTCCTCTAGGTCTTCCAACTCTGTTCTCCTTTGGCTATTGGCCAAACACCCTGAGTAAAACGAAGGGGCACCTTAAAAAATCGTTAGATTGAAGTCTTTCTGGAAAATTGGTACAATCACACCAATCACCAGGGAGGGAAGGTTGCAGAGCGATACTGCAAGCAACACTCCCATTTTTTTGGTCTACTTCCGAAATTCTAGCTTTGCCTTTAGATCATTCATGAAGTTTAAGTATTTTTTATAAGGCAGCAACAGCTTTGAATACTTCTTTTGATTGGGTACCAATACCTTTTCCAACTTTTTTACCTTAGCTAGATATTTAATCAGGCAAGAAAAGTCACCATCACCGGAGACGATAACTGCCCGATCATAATTGTCATACTCAATTCTCGCAGAGTACAACACCAGTTCGGCATCGACGTTCCCCTTGGCTTTACCGCTAGGATCAAAAACAGTTGGTTTAAAGACTAAGTTAAATCCGGACTTTTTCAAGTAATCATACAGTGGCTGATTTTCAGGGATATATCCGATAAACAAAAATGCCTTTTTTACGGTATATTTTTGCTCAAGATATATTCTAAATCTCTTAAAATCAAGCTTCCATCCCTGATCAAGTATCCCTAAGTTCAGATTCTGACTGTCAATAAATGCATAAATTTTATTCATTACTTCTCAATCTAACATAAAATCATTAGAAAAATGAAAATTATCAGTTTTTATTTTTTTGGTGATTTGCACCAAACTACCCATGCTTGTCTATAGCATCGCGCCATAGAATAGGCAAAAGTAGCGAAAGTTCTTTAACATCTCTTTCTTCTTTCAAAGGCAAAGGGTAAGGCAATGATGCATTTTATCCCCCTTTCTAAGTTCGCCGGCGAGTTCATAATTTTGGGCACTAACTATCTAGTACCCAGTGTTATGAATTCGCATGTTGCGAGCTCAGAAAATCCCAGCCCAAGCCGGCCGGGTAATAGGAGTTTAAATGTTTCTGCGTCGTTTATTAATTGTAGCCATGGTCATGGCTCTCGCCTTGACCGCCTGCAACATCACGATAGGTAACAGCAATGTTACCGCTGGTGATGATATTGCAGCCGTCCCCCAAGCCCCCGCCCCCGAAGTGGTCCCGGGAGAAGTTGCCCCCGAAGCCACCGAAGCCCCCGCGCCAACCGAAGCCCCGGCCGGCCCCGCGCCCCTGGCCGGTGACACC
>CAZVUJ010000158.1:0-2911 GCA_964630135.1 uncultured Pseudomonadales bacterium
TCAGTGTCAAAAATTTGAAAAAATATTTTAAAGTCCATGAAAAAGAGGCTGGCTTAAAAGGGTCAGTTAAATCGTTATTCAAGCGCGAATATAGAACCGTCAAAGCAGTCGATGACGTAACCTTTGAAATTGAGCAGGGAGAGCTAATTGGTTTTATTGGTCAAAATGGAGCTGGCAAAACAACCACGCTCAAAGTATTATCGGGCCTTCTCTACCCGACCAGTGGCGAGGTTTCCGTGCTGGGCTATAAACCGTGGGACCGAAAGAGCGAGTTTCAAAAGCAGTTTAGTCTAGTCATGGGGCAAAAAAACCAATTATGGTGGGATTTGCCGGCCATTGAGACTTTTAACTTAAACAAAGAAATCTATGAAGTTCCCGATGCCCAATACAAAAAAACCCTCAATGCCTTAGTCGAGTTGCTCGACGTCCAAGATGTCCTTAAAGTCCAGGTGCGCAAACTTTCTCTCGGACAGAGGATGAAATGTGAACTGATTGCAGCGCTGCTTCATAACCCCAAGGTTCTGTTTCTTGACGAACCCACTATCGGTCTGGATGTGGTGATGCAAAAAACCATGCGGGACTTTATCAAACAATACAATCGCGAATTTAACTCGACTATCATTCTCACCAGTCACTACATGGAAGATGTGAAAGAACTATGCAAGCGCATTATTATTATTGATCATGGCAAGATTTACTTTGACGGCTTGCTCCAAGATGTCATCGACAAATACGCCCGAAATAAGATTCTCACCGTCGTCTTTGAAGGAGAGGTGAACAAGAAAGACCTTGAAGAAATCGGAGAAGTCAAAGAAATCGAAGGGCCATTAGTTAAAATTGTTGTCCCCCGCAAAGAAACCGCCCAACGAAGTATCAAACTCTTTCAAAGATTCAAAGTAGACGATATTAATATTGAAGAGCCACCTATCGAAGCGATTATACGAGAAGTTTTCTCGCGCCAGCGAGAAGGAACTAAGAACTAGGAAGTAAGAAATAGCTTGCAAATTGGGCTCACATCTATACTCATGAACGTTTGGGAAACCAACACCATAATTATTAAGGCAGACAAACTAGCTCATGCAATCTATCATGTAACCAAAAGTTTGCCTAAGCCTGAACTCTTTGGCATAACATCTCAAGTAAGAAGAGCCACACTATCTGTACCCCTGAACTTAATAGAAGGTTATTCAAGATTCAAGCATAAAAGTCATCTTCAGTTTTTGGAGATCGCATTTGCTTCGCTTAAAGAAACCCACTATTTAATAGAGTTTTGCCAAAAAGAAGATCTAATCGAACTCAAAGCGGCAGAAAAGCTAATAGGAAGCTGTAATGAAATTGAAAAGATGTTGTATTCCAAGATGCACACTATGAGGAGCAACTCTTAGTATGTCCTCGTTATTTCCCAATTCTTATTTCCTAATTCCTATTCAAAAATACTTCCGTATTTTTGAACTCTCCTGGGCATCCGGGTTTGTGTATCGCTTGAGTTTTGTGATGTGGCGCTTGCGCACCATTTTGCAATGTATAACCGTTTATTTTGTCTGGGCCGCCATCCTTCAATCCCAGCCAAATCCGTTTGGTTATACTGCTTCCCAGTTGTTCACCTACATTATTGGCAGCAATCTCTTGAGATCCCTGGTCTTTAGTGGCCGCAGCATTGACGCACAAAATGAAATTAGTTCAGGTGACTTAAATAATTACCTGATTAAGCCACTCTCATACATGAAATATATCGTTAGCCGTGATATCGCCGACAAGATTTTGAATCTACTTTTTTCCCTAGGCGAGTTGGTGCTGTTGTACGAGCTCTTGCAACCACCTCTGGTTGCCCCACCCTCACTGCTGCTTACAGCCCTCTTTGTCGTTTCTGTCGCCTTGGCTGCATGTTTATATTTTTTATTTTCGTTCTTGGTAAGCATGTCTACCTTTTGGCTGCCCGAGGGCAACGGTTGGCCACAACGATTTTTTATTATGGTGTTGCTTGAGTTTATGGCCGGTGGCCTCTTTCCCCTGGATATTTTGCCCTTATGGCTGTCAACGCTGCTCACCACATTGCCTACAGCCTATTTCTTGCACACCCCCATGCAAATAGTCTTAGGAAGACTCACGCTGTTGGAGTCAGCCCAAGCGCTAGGCATTGCTTGTCTTTGGATCGGCGTTTTCGCATGCTTGTGCAAACTCACCTTTCGCAAAGGTTTGAAAATATACGGAGCCTATGGTCGCTAAAACTTGGAACACCTACTGGCTCGTTTGGAAGAAATCGGCATTTCTTTCGCTGCAAACGGCTTTTGAGAACCGTTTAGCCGCGCTACTCTTTGTAGTGAGTAAGTTCATGCGGTTTGGTTTTTTTACCGTTTTTTTACTTACCCTTACTCAAAACGAAACTTCAATTGGCGGCTACACGAGCGAGCATTTATTTTTGTTCTTTTTAGTCTTCAATCTGTTTGACCTTTTAGGTCAGGTATTTTTTCGCGGCATCTATTGGTTCCGGCAACAAATTATTAGTGGCGAATTTGATTTTAGATTAGTTAAACCCTTAAACGAATTGTTTTTAGCCTTAACCCGCCAAACAGATGTCCTTGATGTTCCTTTGCTCATAGTTGTAGTGATTTTATTAATTAAACAGCCAATCAATGTGTTGCCCGGTGACTGGTTTATTGCCCTTCTGTTTTTTGTGGCAGCACTTATCACTATTGTGGCTTTTCATATTCTAGTCGCCGCTATGGGGGTGATCACTACCGAGGTAGATAATGTGATCATGATCTACCGTGACGCCTCGGCCATGGCCCGTTTTCCGATTGATATTTATGCGCCAATAATCCGGGGCCTCCTTACTTTTGTTTTACCCATTGGACTTGCATTCACGTATCCAGCCAAGGCACTATTAGGATTGATGACTCTCCCTCACGGA
>CAZVUJ010000159.1:0-2899 GCA_964630135.1 uncultured Pseudomonadales bacterium
TTAATCAGGGTTGCAATGATAGGCGACAAAAAGGCTAAAGCCATGCCCGCGACCATAAGGATTGCTCCTAGTTGTCCGCTGGACTCTCGGTCCCGGTCGCGGTTACCCCCCAGCCAACTCATACGCAGTAACCAATCAGCAAGCAACGTTACAATGCCAACAAGCACGGTGACAATAGACATTAAGCGAATATCGTAGTTTTTAATGTGGGAGAGTTCGTGGGCAATGACCCCCTCGAGTTCGGTCCGGTCCAGGCGGGCTAAAATTCCTGTCGTGGCACACACAACAGCGTGCTTTGGATCGCGCCCCGTGGCAAAGGCGTTCATGGCCGAGTCTTCGATCACAAAGAGCTTTGGCATAGGAATTTGCGCCGCCATGCACAGATTTTCGGTTGCAGTATAAAAATTGAAGTGCTCGCTTTTGGTGGCCGGTTTCGCTCCCGATAACCCTAAGATGATTCGGTCAGAATAATAGTAGGAGGCGAAACTGGTCAGACCTGAGAAGATAAGCGCCCAACCAGCTATAGCGGGGCTGTAGCCAAAGGCTTGGGTCATAAGCCAAACGGCAGCCACAATAAACAGCATAAAAAGAATCATGATTATGGCGCTTTGGCGTTTGTTATGATCGACTTGTTGATAAATATTGGGCATAGGTGTTAGGGCCAGTTTAGCTACGGATGGTATTTTTCCTCCCCTTTGCTAAAGGGGAGGTCAAGGAGGGATTTTAAGAAATGATGTTGATCTTAAAACTCCCCTTGCTCCCCTCTTTAACAAAGAGGGGAAATCATCTCTTTAGCCTAATAATACTGTTTAAAGCCGAAACCTCGCAAGCTGAAGCTAGATTACCAAGAAATTATCACTCTGTCAATGGGAGTGCTAGGATTCTTACTTCAGCGTAAATCCACCATCAACGGCCAATACTTGCCCGGTAGTGTATGAACTTTTATTGCTTAATAAAAAGACAATAGATTTGGCTATTTCTTCTGGTTTCCCTATTCTTTGAATAATCGAAACTTCGGTCGTCCAGCTAGGATCTTCGCCAGTGCTATCTGATAAAGGCGTGTCGATTAATCCAGGGGCAATTGCATTGACTCGCACTAGAGGGTTTTTATAATGTCGGGCAAATGATTTTGTAAGTGAGATAATCCCTGCTTTAGTTGCAGAGTATATGACTCCATATGGTTCGCCGATAATGCCATCCACTGAAGTCAGCGTGACCATAGAACCTTGCTGAGAAGTGCGTTGAATGAGTTTACCTAAGTATTTTAATGTCCAGAAAGTTCCTATGAGATTAGTTTTAATCGTCTTGTCAACGTTCTCATCCGTAATTGAATCAATGCTGCATGGAAGCGGCATGATGCCTGCATTGGCAACCAGATAGTCTAGTTTTCCGTATCTAGCTTCAATTTCATTCGTCAATCGTTCTATATCAGACTTCGATGAAATATCAGCTTGAATGAAAGATGCCGAATTTTGATCAAACTCAGATTCTGGCAATGAATAAGGTGTGTTGCTGTTAAGAATAACAAACACTCCTTGCTTTACTAGTTCATGTGCTGTGGCTTTGCCGATGCCGCTGGTAGAACCAGTAACCAAAGCAATAAGTTTATCGCGCATAGTTATTTGCTATATTAAGAATTAGTTTTCCGATGAGATAATTCTAGCTTTCTTTTCTACAGCTTCAAGCCGGTTTTCATGATTAACAAGTCTGTGGCTGGCAACTGTTTGTTCCTCTCGCATTGCTTTTAGTTCACCTATAACCTGATCAAGTTTATCGTAAATCCCGCTACGAAATTCAGTCAATTGAGTTTTGACCTCATCTTTAACTTCTCCTCCTACAACTTCACTTCGACATCTTTGGTTTCGGCTTCAGAAACTTCAACGTGAGCTCCGGTTGAGGGGGTTTCCAAGCCTTTTTGTTTAGCAAATTTGAATATGTTGGCAATGATGCTCGAGGGAAACATAACTAATTTTTGGTTATAGTCAGCGGTTAAATCAATCAAAGTGCGTCGGGCATACATCAATTTGTCCGACGTATCGCGCAACTCATCCATCAGTTTTTGGACGATGTTATCGGCTTTAAGCTCAGGATTGTCTTCCACTAATATCTGTAGCTTCGGCAACACGCCTTGGATTTCGCTGACCGCTTTGTCAATTGCCGCTCCGCCCTTGGCTTGAGCGGTTTCCACGGCTTTGCGGGCACTGACCAATTTGTCAAAGATATCCTTTTCGTGAGTCAGGTACGCTTTGGACGATTCGATCAAATTGGGAATCAGGTTGGCTTGGCGCTTGAGTTGGTTACCGATTTCTTGAATGCTGGCTTCAATGCGCACTAATGCTTGTTGGAAAAAGTTGTAGGTAGTAATGATATAGCCGATAACGACTAAAATGATTCCACCGACAATGATTATTGGGGTCATGGGTGTTTCTCCTAAAAAACTAATTGATGTACGTTAATCTCTCACGTCTTAATTGTACTACAGACTTTTCATGGCTAACAGGTCAATGATATGTGTCTGACCATCGACCTAACGAGTACAGATTAATCATTTTCACTCATAATTCACATGAATACATATATATTTCAATCCAGATAAAATTATCTTTTATGTTACATTTCTCGTATTCCAAAGCAGCTCATAAACTATACACACCGTTGACGTAATCCAATGTGCTAACATGTTAACATGATAGAAAAAGAGGTGTTTAGTAGATTCCTATAAAAGCAGCTTTATCATACACATATGCATCGCACTTTCTAATGCATGTCATCTCAAGCTCTTCAATCTCCTTCAGGACAGGCTTTGTCAAGAAATCTCCATGCTAACCCACCTGCAGTTCTTACTAACCTGAGTTCGGGATAAGCAATCTCCACCAAAAAGGCAGATTTTCCTTCAAGT
>CAZVUJ010000160.1:0-2896 GCA_964630135.1 uncultured Pseudomonadales bacterium
TAAATCAAATTCCATTCGCCAGGAAAACCAGATGTGTAGCCTTTGAACGTATGGCTATTGTGCTCAGATAGTCTATTAGCTAGATTAATCGTCTGGCCAATGTAGTATTTATCAGCTTCTTTGTTATATATAGCATACACTTTAAACACTTTAAGATTCTACTTCTGCTCTACCTTCGCTGTCCAGCGAAGAGCTACTCCGGAATATATTATTCTATTAAAACGCTACCTATGATCCGCTAACTAGCTGAACTACGGAATACGTTTTTACAGGTTCAGTACCCATGAATTATACAGATTAGGTGCTATTGAAGTCAAGGCATAAACATGGTACAGTAACAAACGCTTTACAGATCGACTGTAAATTGAACCCAGACAAGCGAGAGGAAATAAGTTGGATCGAGATATCGCGCCCGAGCTTTGGTTCGGGCAAGAGAAAGAGTTCCCAACCCCTGGGAGCGTATGTAAGGGCGAGGCGGTACTTAGCCGCCCCATCCACATCAAAGGCGTCCCCGGCAGTGGATGGAAGTTCGATGTCGTTACTGGTGCTGAAAAAGCCGACCGCGATGTGGTTGGCGAAATCATCACCCTTACGCGTCCAACCAACAGTGATCCCTATGCCAGCTCATTGTTCATGCCCACCCTGCTCACCAGCGGGCTCAAGGCAGGAGCAAAGATCGACGCGAACGAGCATGAGTTCCTGTTTTATATGGAGTTCCTGCTTAGGGTCCGAGCCGAGCTCTTGCAGCGCTGGCCAACCCTCAAGGTTTCGCCGAAGCGTCAAGAACAGCTCGAGATGATCATCGAGGAAGTTCGTGGCGGACTAATGCGAAGGCGTACCGCACTGCCTCTGGCCGCAGCCAACATGAACCCCAAGGTTCAAGACAGTCGTGGCCGTCCAAACCCTGCGGCTGCCTCGGCTAGTATCTCTGCGATGCATCGCCGGCTAGCCAAACAGGTCACCCTCGAAGGGCTAAGCGCCGAATCGATGCGCAAACGTCGAGGGTTTGCGGCCATGCTGATGCGTTGCTACACCCAAGATATTTGGGACATGCGCTTCATGGATAATCGACGGCCCGATACCCGCAAGCGCGAACTGGAAAGGCGGATCGAGCGAGCCAGCATCAAGCCGGTGTTCTTTGCTGGCCTATACTGCAGCCACGAACTTGGCGACAACCTAGGTCACCCCATGGTTTTGCCCAGAGTCATCGAGGTGTTCACAGCCGAGCTTCAGCTCACGGCCATTCGCGACCTATTCGCAGGGCTTGCTGAACAGCCTGGCGAGTTCAAGGAAACGTTGCACAAGCTGCGTATCCTGCTGCTCATGCAACCCAACGAACAACTCTATATGGAGTTTTTCGATGAGCTACTGCAGTACGCTACAGAGATCGGCGGCCATTTTCGCCGTGATCCTGAGCTGGTGAAGAAGTTGGCCGTTGAGGCCAAGACTCGGATTCGCAACCGAGCCTCTAGCCAGCCTGACCACCCCTGGTTCGTCCAGGCCGGTCCAGTCCCCCGACCCTAATGGGTCGGGGGACACCCCCCAATTTTTTGTATAATGTGTATCTCAACTAGTAAGATATAGATTATGCCAAAAAAGCGACCATCGAAACGCCGCCGTAAAATAATAGTATGGATTGTACTTATTGTGTTCTTGATATTTATCTTCGAGAGCTTCCTACTAATGCTTCGTTATAACAGGCTTAATAGATATAAACCCGAGACTATCGGTGTGAGCTTTTCGCAAACTCAAGCTGAGCGGTATGGAAGTGATTGGAAAGCAAACTACATTAGTTTGTTGGATGAGCTTGAGTTTAAGAACGTTCGCATACCTGCCTACTGGGATCGAATCGAGAAGGAACCTGGTAAGTTCGATTTTAGTGAGACCGACTGGATGGTCGAAGAAGCGGGTAAACGCAATGTCAATGTAACTCTAATTGTTGGCCAAAAGAACATCCGCTACCCAGAGTGTTACTACCCTAGCTGGGTAAACACGGAGGATACCGACGCAACTTCTAACCAAGTAACCGAAATGGTTAAGGAGGTGGTTAATCATTACAAAAATAGCCCTACAATACGCACTTGGCAGCTCGAGAACGAATTCCTTTTAAAAAGCTTTGGTGATTGCCCCAAGGAACTACTTACGAATAAACAACTACAAAAGGAGCTAACTGCACTAAAAAAGATCGACAATACTCGGCCAGTCGTATTTACCCAATCCGATCAATTCGGTTTCCCGCTTAAGGGACCGTTTGGTGACATTTTTGCATTCTCGATGTATCGCTGGAGTTGGAACAAAGGCCTTGGCTATTGGCGCTACCCCCAAACCGGCGAGTACTTTTGGTGGAAGGCTGCTTTAATAAGCTTGGTGCATGGACAACAAATTAAAGTCCACGAGTTACAAGCCGAAGCCTGGGGGCCAGTTGGCAACGAACATATGGAATACAACGATACTCTAAAAACCATGAACCCCGAACAATTTCGTGAGAATATTCAGTATGCTCGCGACACACGCATTCGAAATTATGATTTGTGGGGCGCTGAGTGGTGGTGGTATCTCAAGCAAAATGGACAGCCCGAGATGTGGGATGAAGTTAAAAGCCTTTTGAAGGAAACCAACTAGCACCCTCAGCCGACTATCTAAAAATCAGAAATATAAAACGAATATTCTATTTTTGCAGTTTCTTCCCCCGGCTATCGATTAGCCTGGATGTGAATAAACTATTATTTTAATGTAGTTAAGCGAGGTATGTCCGAAGACCACTTTAGTGGTCAAGCCCCGCAGCTTACTACCTAAAATTCTAGTTTATGAACCACCAAGCTATGAGGCAACTCCATAAAGATGTAATTATTAATGTTGCACTAGCCGGTAATACTTTTGTTACTTTTGGTATTTT
>CAZVUJ010000161.1:0-2859 GCA_964630135.1 uncultured Pseudomonadales bacterium
TGGCTGAGAAAGGCTTTGGCGACACCTGGGGGTTTCACTATGTATCTGAGGGTAGAGTCGATGCCATCATTTTAGCTAAAGTCTATTTTTGGGATGTGGCCGCGCAAATAATTCTCATTGAAGAAGCAGGTGGTAAAGTGACTGATATGTACGGACAGCCCCTGACCAAAGATTCAAGAACGGTCCTGGCAACCAACAGTGTGTTGCATGACCAAATACTTTCATTTTTTAACTAGAATTACCTAACACATATATGTTTGATGTGCTCTCGTTTGGCTCCATCTATCTGGATATTAATTGTCTTGACTTCCCTATCGGTGCATTAGGTCCGGAGAAGGAAGTTGTCGGCAAGGCCTATACTTTTGATTTGGGTGGTTCGGCAGTCATTAGCGTAGCCGTTGCCTCAAGCCTTGGTTTGAAAACCGCCTTTGTGGGCAAAGTGGGTGGAGATCTCTTAGCAGAGCAGCTGAAACAAAAACTCCAAGAAAAAAACATTAGTCCTTACCTACTCCGTTCTAGCGAGCAGCAGACGAATGTCAGCGTTAACTATATTAATTCGCTTGGCCGCTCAGTCATGACGACGGTGGGCAATGCCAATCAATCGCTGCAAGCCGAAGAGTTGCTCTCAGTTATTGAGCCGCTTTTGGCGCAAACGAGCTATCTTTACCTAGGCGGAATCTTTAAATTCGGGCACCTAACCGATTTTTATAGAACCCTTGTCGCTCAAGCCAAAGAAAACGGTTGCAAAATCCTCATGGACCATGGTCGAGTCACTAATGTAACTACTTCTGAGCAAATGGAGCTCGTCAAATCTTTAGCCTCACAGGTTGATATCTATATCCCGAGCCTTGAAGAAGCCAAAATTGTTTGGCAGGCTCAAGCAATCGAAAAAGTGCTGGGTACGATTAAAACCCATGCACCAGACCTTACTGTCGTTGTGACCGATGGACCTAGAGGGGCCCAGGGAATTGATCGTGTGGGTACTAGAAGTAAAACTCAAGCACGCGATATTCGACCCCTCAACACCGTCGGAGCCGGAGACACGTTTAATGCTGGATTCCTCTATGCAATATCCCAAGAGATGCCCTTTGCCCAGGCGATGCAGTTCGCTCAAGTTACCGCGGAAATCAAAATTGAAACCAACCACTTTCCGACGCCCGAGCAAGTCAAAAGCGTGTTAGAATAATCGTGCTCATGTCTAGCACTTCCAATACAGATAAGGCTTCAGTTCCCGTCGTTATTCTAGCTGCTGGCCAAAACTCGCGCTTTTTCCCACTTAACGCTGACTATCACAAAGGTTTTATTCCCTTGCTGGGCAAGCCCTTAGTGATGCACCAGATCGAAAACCTCTATGCTCATGGTTTCCATAAACTCATTTTAGTCGTTTCCCCCAGAGATAACCGCGCCGAATATATTCAAGACATGTTGTCGAAAACGGAGCTTTATGGAATGGATATAAGCCTGGTTGAGCAAAAGCAAGCGTTGGGCATGGGCGATGCACTCTTGCAAGTGAAGCAACAGATTCAGGATCGGTTTGCCGTTGTCTTTCCCTATCACGTCAGCGCTGGAGATGTATTACATGAACTATTGCCGACACATTCGGGAGCGTGTGTTTCGGTGGTGAAGACGAATGAGCCGTGGCTATATGGCGTTATTAAAACTAAAGGGAATCAAGCTGCAGAGTTGGTGGAAAAACCACCTAAAGGAACTGAACCGTCGAACCTTAAAGTGCAGGGGATATATGTTCTTACGCGTGATTTTTTGAATATATTATCAGGTTTAGCTCAAGAAGAGTATGTGTTTGAAACTGCTCTCAATCAATTAATGCAGGAGCAAGAAGTCGACGTTTTTACCCTGAAACAACCATTGCCAACACTCAAATATCCCTGGAATTTGTTCACCATGCACAAAGAGCTCTTTCATAACAGGCAGACTTCTCTTTCCTCACAAGCAACTATTGCCGGAACTGCCCTGATCGATGATCATGCTGGACCGGTGGTTATTGATGAAGGGGCCACCATTTCTCACGCTGCTCGAATTGTGGGACCAAGTTATATTGGCAGAAATGCTTTGGTAGGCGACTTTTCTCTCGTTCGCGAAAGTAGCGTGGAAGAAAACGTCAAGATAGGTGTCCATGCTGATATTACTCGTTCTATTTTCTTGCCCCACGCTTCTTTTCATGGTGGCGGTTTTGTGGGGGATTCAATTATTGGTGAGGGCACCAAAATTGGGGCAGGTTTGATTACGGCCAATAAGCGGTTTGACCGCGCGCTCATCAAAACTCGAGTCAAAGACAAGACAGTGGAAACGAGCCAGAAAGCCTTGGGAACTATCATCGGCGCGCATGCCAAGCTAGGCGTGCGCGTGACCACGATGCCGGGAGTGATGATTGATTCCCAGCAAGTTATTAAGCCGAACACCTTAATCTCACGTAATATGATTCATAGAATGCGTCATCCTGGAGGAAGCGAAGCGACCGATAGGATCCCGATGACTTAAGGGGATTCTATCGTCCAGCCTTTCGCGAAAAGCTGGACTCCAGAATGACATTACAAAATAGCTGGGAGGAAGTGTATGAAAAAACATCTTGTCATTTTTGATCTGGACAACACTCTGGTCATCACCAGCCCTGCGGCCAAACACGCCTACAAACAAGCCATCAATCATCTGGCGAAAATGTCAAATAGAGAGCACGACAATAAGAAGCTCTATAACCACTGGAAAAAAATTGTCCAGCAGGTCTTAGGTGAAAAAAAACCGCAACTGCGGCGGTTTGAATATTCCCTCAATGAACTGATTCGCTTGCAAAACTTGAATCCGGCCCATGCAGCGACTGCTTTGCACATCTATGAAAAGGAA
>CAZVUJ010000162.1:0-2802 GCA_964630135.1 uncultured Pseudomonadales bacterium
TTGCTCATGCAATTAGCCAGTCTTGGCTTAGTTATGCCGCATCTAGGTAAACACTTGCCTGATCATGGCTGGAGTTTAGGCAGACTTACTCTTTGGCTTATCACTGCACTCCTCATCTGGTTCTTAGGGCACTTAGGACTGCCGATTAACACTGAAATAGGCACATTCCTCGTCATCGCTTTGCTCATCGCCTTCAGTGGTTTTCTGTTTTGGCGACACAAAGAAACCCTGACTACCTCAATTAAACAGAAACTCCCCCTTATTCTATCCTTTGAACTGCTTTTTTATGCAGGCTTTGTGTTGCTTGCGATTTTGAGGAGCATCAAACCGGAAATTTTAGATCTAGAAAAATTCATGGATGCCGGTTTTATGGCGAGCTACCTGCGCTCGCCTGTATTACCCGCACCCGATATGTGGCTAGCGGGAGAATCGATTAACTACTACTCGTTCGGTCACTTCATGGGCTCGGTCATGCTAAGAATCTGGAGAATTAAACTTGAATACGGTTATAACTTGCTTCTGGCACTTATGATGGGTTTCACCTTGTCTATGAGCTATATGGTGATCGTGACTTGGATTGTGTCCATCAAACCGAAGGCCAAACTTAAGTTAGCAGCAATCGGAGGACTTGTCGGCGGAGTCTGGGTGACCTTTGGCGGCAACATGCACACTATCTGGTATCTTGTGAGCAATAGCAACTGGGAAGGCTATTGGTATGCTTCGGCAACCAGATTTATTGACCGCACCATTCATGAATTCCCGGCATATAGTTTTATTGTTTCCGATATTCATGGCCATGTCTGGGATTTGCCCATTGTTTTTGCTTTTCTCATACTAGTGGCAGTGTGGTTTAAGCACATTTCTCGGCAAACGCTGTATCCCAAGCAAATGTTGATGCGGCTATCGGGGAATAAGCTGGACCTCGTTAGTCAAGCGCTTGCGTCACCCATCTTGGGATTAAGTGTCGTCCTGGGCATGCTTATCGGTGTCATGAGCATGACCAATGCCTGGGATGTGGCGATTTATGGCCTGTTACTTGTTATATGCGGCATAGATCTTGTCCTACTTTCGTTTGGCTACTTCATTCCTTTGCTGCTGGCCTCCCTGGTCATGGCGATCACTATGGTGCTGACCTCATTACCGTTTTTGCTCACCTTTGAATCAATTTCGGAAGGGGTTGCCATTGCCACCGAAAATTCTCCACTCTGGCAACTAGCCGTGCTGTGGAGCGGCCACGTATTTATTTCATTTTTAGCGCTGGTTGCCTCTCTCAAAGCCTTTATTCGCTTCAAAAGTCCAGACAAGAGAATGCTTTTGTTAATAATCGCTGTTGGCATCACTGCCTGGGCATTAATCCTTATTCCTGAACTTATTTTTGTGAAAGATATATACACCGGTCATCCCCGGGCCAATACCATGTTTAAATTGACATATCAAGGGTTTATCTTAATGACACTTTTAGGTGGTTTTTTGGTCAGCTTGACCTTAACAACAGGTAAATTAAAACGCATTGGCAAGGTGCTGGCTCTTGGGGCAGCCATCATAGTTTTTGGGTGTAGTCTTACCTTTTTCTACTTTGGTAGCCGGGATTATTTTGGCTTTGATTTCGCTCACCCCCAAGAGTCACTGCAAAAATATCAAGGTTTATATGGACTCACTTGGCTTAAAAATGAATCTACTGATGACTACAAAGCCCTTAACTGGCTCCAAGAAAACATCAAAGGTCAACCAGTTATGCTGGAAGCCGTGGGCGAAAGCTACACCACGTTCAATCGCTTTTCTGCTTTCACCGGCATCCCCTCAGTCTTGGGCTGGCGGGTGCACGAATGGTTGTGGCGCGGAGGTTTTGACATTCCAGGCCAGCGAACCGAAGAAGTCAAAACTATGTATGAACAACCCTTGTCGAGCGAAGCGCATCGCCTTTTTGATCTTTATGAGGTTATCTACATTATTGTGGGGGCGAAAGAAGATGAAATCTACGACATTAACCCCCAGATTTATACGCTAGGAAAAACTGTTTTCCGCTCAGGAGAAACGAGTATTATTAAACGCCAGATAGAGTAATGACCTCCTCTTGCATTGATTTTACTCAAACCCTATGATTGATTCATGAATGAAGTCCTACCCACCACCACGCCGACCACCGATTCGAGCACTATCCAACAATCCGAACCGATAATCTCTCAGGCAATTTCTGACCCGCCACAACCTGCAGCTAACCCATCTTTTGCTACAGAACCCCAAGGACACAAGGATAAAAAGTGGCTATGGTTAGTGGTCACTTTGATTGTGGCAGGTGCATTGGCTGTTGCGGGTTATTTCTTCTACCAGAACCAACAACTCAAACAACAGGCAGGTCTTTCTCAAAGGCAAGCACCCATCTTAATTCCTGAAGCAAACCCATCACCCACACAGAATGATGATCCAACAGCTGATTGGCATACCTTTACAGGTAGCGGATTCCATATTAAGTACCCACAAGAGATGTTTACTGATTGCGACGGAAAATATTCAACAGATTTACTTTTATTCAAACAACCATTTAATTGCCCTGACGGACATGATGTTTTTTACGATGCTTATGTTACGACGCACAGTAAATCTGAATATAAACTCTATAAAGAACCTGCTAAAGAGGAGTCAGTACTCATAAATAACATTCCTGCAACAGAGTACCTAATCATATTTAACAACGAAGATGGTCCTTTACAGTCATTAGGCTCAAGCAGAGTTGTTGTATTTAGTAAAGATGAAAGAGTTTTTGTAGTTGGCTTTAACGGCAATCAATTTAACCAAGATCTC
>CAZVUJ010000163.1:0-2795 GCA_964630135.1 uncultured Pseudomonadales bacterium
CACCTCATTGCCAAATTTGGCAAAAACGGCACTCGTCACGACACCCACAAAGCCAGTTCCAATTACAGTCAGTCGCATATGGAGCTAGTGTAACACACAGACTATGGCTTATATTATCGAGGAAAACGTTCAAGCCTACTTAGGCTTATTTTATATTACCCATCCAATTATCTTCCCGCTCTTTGATGATGTGTTCTTGAACCCGGGCTCTGCAGCCCAAATGCTGGCTATCGGCCAGGCTCGAGCATGCATCCATTTCCTTTAGAGCTTGTTTCTCAGCCAGTTCATAACCAAGCTTGAATGCATCGCAGTTTTCAAAACACGGATAGCCTTTATACACTTGCGAAGGTTGTATCGCAGGGTTTTGCCCTGAGCTTGCGCATCCACCCAAAACTAAAGACACAAGCACAAGCAAAGGCAGATATTTCATGAGCTTTATCCTATGCAGGAGAGCGCCATAATTCAAGCGCAATTACACCTCTAGCGCAAATACAGATAGGCCGCATAGCCGTTACTATGAGCGCCACAGCCCCACTGCCAATCTTCGAGCAAATTTTTGTTATGGCCCGAGCTTTCGGACCAATCTTTGACGATTCTGGTGGCATCACCTGTCCCGTGCCAAATGTTTTCGGCGACCGCTTTGTACTGCAAAGCTTTGAGTTCACCCGAATCAATGCGCGAGCGAAAGCCACCGTGATCAAAAGAACTAGCGATCTCTTGAGCTCTGATTTCAGCCAGTGCGCATAAATCATCCCGCAAGCTCAAGTTATTTTTTCCTGCCTGAGCCCGATAGGCGTTGGTGGCATCCTGAAGCGATTGTTGACTCACGCTTGAACTCGTAGGAATGATCCTCACGCTCGATGAAGTCGGCTGGGGTTGAGGAGTGATCGTGGGAGGCGTTTGAGTAGGGTCAGGCATGCGAGTTGGAGTTGGTGCTTTAGTCGGAGTCATGGTGGGATGAGGCGCGAGGCTGGCCGTGGGTGAGGGTAGAGGAGGTGCAGTCACTCGAATCACCACGACTTGATCAATAGCTCGCGGCGCCAAAGAAGGCAGGGGCGGCAACGATCTTACCTGTCGGCTACGAATTAGCTTCTGAGCTCGAGTATTAGCTGAAATCTGAATTTTCTGAGGCAGGGTGATGGCGGCTTGCGCCAGCGACAAACCGACAATGCACGTTATAACCCCCACGCAAAGGAGAATAGCAATATATTTCATATCAGGCATCCTGTCATACCTACTTAATAATTCCTTACTCCAAGGTAGCTCAACCGTTACCACAATGCAAGTAATAGACGCATATATCTGTCATTTTCATCAAGGAAACCACCAATAAACCAGGCAATTCAAGCCTTCCCATCAGCTACAACTGACTATACAATTGGTTAAAATTAGCGAAAAGGTAGGATCTAACTATGCGAATTCCCGATATTTCGGCTGAATGGCTGCAAAAACAGTCGTTTAGTCTTCACAAAGAAGTAACAATCGAGGGTATCTATGTCAAGGATTTAACCACCCACATGGATGGCCGGGGCGATGTGACCGAGTTGTGGAGCCAATCTTGGGTGGATGATGCACATGTGCTCACTCCCAAACATGTATATCAATCAGCCACAGACTATGGCGTAGTCAAGTGTTGGCATTTGCACGAAAAACATACCGACCAATTCACGGTGACCCGAGGCAAACTTCAAGTGTCCTTGGTAGATTTGCGCGAAGAGTCGCCTACCTTTTTGCACGTTAACCGCGTGTTTCTGGGCACTTCCCGACCCAAGTTTGTCAAAATTCCGCCCGGGGTTATGCACGGCTGGAAAGCCTTGAGCCAGCCAGAGGTCATTGTTGTTAACTTCCAAACCGAAGTATTTGAGATGAGCGATGAATTCCGTTTTGAGTGGAAGTGCGTGTTGGAGGATATTTGGGAGCCATTGAACGGCTGAAACACTCATGAACAAACCAACAGTTTTGGTGACTGGTCTTTCCGGTTTAATCGGCACACGGTTTTTAGAGCTCTATGGTCAGCACTTCAACCTTATTAATGTCGATCTTACTACTGGGGTGGACATAACCAATGCCGAACAAGTGGAAAGTTGTTTTGCTGCCACCCGTGCCTCGGCGGTCCTGCACCTGGCCGCGTACACCAATGTCAAAGCCGCGTTTGAGCAAACGGGCGACCGGCAGGGATTGTGCTATCAAGTGAATGTGGAGGGCACCCGCAATATTGTTGCTGCGGCAAGCACTCATGGCGCTTATCTCATTCATATCTCCACCGATTTTGTGTTCGATGGCACCAAAGAAGCAGCTTATACCGAAGAAGACGAGCCTCACCCCATCGAGTGGTATAGTCAAACCAAGTTTGAAGCGGAAAATTTAGTGCGTGAGTCCGGGGTAGACAACGTTATTCTGCGGCTAGCGTATCCCTATCAAGCCAAACCCAATCGCCCGGATTTTTTGCACACCATGATAACGGACCTCACCCATAATCGCCTCCCACCCATGTTTGCTGACCACTACATTACGCCCACCTTTGCTGACGATTTGGCCCGAGTGTTTGCCTTGTGCATTGATAAGCACCCTCAAGGCATCTATCACGCCGTTGGCTCCTCTTGGCACACCGACTATGATATTGCCCAACTGACAAAAGGCGTGTTTACCTTAACCGGTAAAGTCCAAAAAGGTTCACTCGAAGCGTATATCTTAAAGGCCAAGCGCCCGTATCAACAACACTTGAGAATGAGCAATAAAAAACTCTTAAACGATTTTGATCTGGAAATGTTGACGCTGCCCGAAGGCTTGGAACA
>CAZVUJ010000164.1:0-2777 GCA_964630135.1 uncultured Pseudomonadales bacterium
AGGATATGCCTCATCTGGAAAAAAGACCAGTTTGGCTCCTTCTTTACCCTCTGTAAGCATGTTGTTTGCCTGCAAAGCCTCGATCACGACGCTCATCTTGTCTTCAAAAAACGACTCGCCCCAGCCTCTACCCCCATTAAACTCGCTCGAAAAGTCATTAACTCCTAAGCGAGTATATAAACGCTCAAATGCCTGCCACGACCAATCCACACACAGGCGCCACAGCTTTCTGGCTTCACCGTCACCTGCTTCAAGTTTCTTAAACCAAGCTCGGGCTTCTGCTTCCAGGGCAGGGTCAGTTTCAGCTTTTTGATGGAATTCCACATACAAGCTTACCAGTTCCTTAACTGGATTGTCGGCGGATCTAATCGTTGCCATGTTGGCTTCCAGATTGCCTTGCCCCAAGTGTTTGAGGGCATAGATCTGTTTGCCAAATTGGGTTCCCCAATCGCCCAGGTGATTATCTCGGTAGACAGTTGCGCCGCAATATTCAAGGAGCGAAGCCAGAGCATCGCCGATGATCGTCGAGCGCAAGTGACCAATCGTGAATGGTTTGGCAATATTGGGTGAGCTATATTCCACAATCACGGTCTTGCCTTCCCATGTTTTACCCTTGCCGTATTCCTGCCGCAGGAGAAGCACTTGTTTCACTTGCTCCAGCAAATAATCCGTAGCAAAGGTGATATTGATAAATCCGGGAGCAGCTGCCTCAGCTTTGGCAATAATCTCATTTTGAGGCATCCGCTCGCAGAGTGCTTGTGCTAATGCGAGGGGTGATGTGTGCGCAGTGTCCCCTGCCGCGCGCAGAAGAGGAAAGGTTTTAAGGGCAATATTGGCGCTCAAATCCCCATGAGCTTCCACGCTGGGGTGATTGAGCTCGTAAGTGACTTGAGGCAAGTGCAGATCATCTTTGGCTGCATCAATAACTTCGCGAATAAGTGCTTGATAGGATTTCATAAAAAAATTCGCTAAATATACAGTCACATTATAGCGTAACCTAGATCTGCTTGGGGAAGAAAATCAGACGTAGTAATTACTCAGACCACTAATACCAAAACATCGTTACTACGTGTCATTCCCGAGGAGGCATCCGCCAACCGGCGGAGTGCCTGCATCGGGAATCCATGTTGCATGTATATAGTCCTGGTGAAACACCCAAGCTCTCTCTGCAGTCTGAATTATTATCAGACGTGTATACTGAGTTTTCAAGCAAGCTCCACCGCACCTCGGGCATCAGTAAAGCGCATGGGCTGAGCATGCTGCCACACAAAATCAAACAATTGCTTTTGCATGGCAGCTAACGCGGGGTCATAGATCTCCACCGCAAATATCGTGTCGTTTTGATAGGTGTAGGTGGCATAGACATCGTTATAGATAAGCACCTCAAATTCGATTGCCAGTTTTTCGGGGTCAATATAGCGATAGCGCGAATACTGCGCAATCATTTGAGCCACATCGGTATAGCCAGGCAATTTTGGATGGTTGGTTAGATCGAGCGTGGTGATTTTTTGCTCTACGAGTTTGCGGCGAATGTCTTCAGCAAACTCAGGCGGCAAAAAATGTGACATGCGCGATACTTCAAAAACCCGCAACACCTCTTTGGCTTTGGTGATGTTGTAGCTCACCTGCTTCAAGCCCTCAATGCCTTCGTAATAGAGCACTTTTGAATCAAGGGAACGGGAATGTGCTAAGGCGCGCAAGTGCTGGGTTAGCTCCGGCACGTGTTGCCGCATTGCTTGAGAAATTTTTTCTTGTGCCTGGGTCATTTCCTGGAATATTGCCGGGTCAGCGGCTCCAAAGCGCATACCGCGATCATCCAGTTTTTGCTCAATCAAGCCTTTGGTTTTCAACTTATCAATCAGGCGATAAACCTTAGTCCGGGCAATCGACAACTGGCGACTCAAAACCAAGGCAGAACTAAATCCATGCGCCAACACATAGAGATAGACTTTGCTCTCATCGGTGGACAAGCCAAAGGGTTTAATGAGAGGTAAGAGAGTGTCTGCTTGTTCGGACATCACTTTGCATTGTATGCGAACCCCTCCTAAAATAATACTATGAACTCAAAACGCAGCATCGGCATTATCAGTATTTTGGCTTCCGCCTTTTTCTATGGCAGTTATGGCGTCTGGTCACGGCTTATGGTCGGAGGCTTTGGTGAATTCAATCAGGCTTGGATTCGCTCAGCCCTGTTGCTTGCAGTCTTAATTCCGTTCGGCCTGCTCACCAAATCATTCAAACGAATTGGCCGAGCTGACTGGAAATGGTTTGCTACTATATCCCTATCAGGCGCCCTCAACCAAGCGCCCTACTATTTTGGGTTCCGCCATTTAGACGTGGGCATGGGAACACTGCTTTTTTATGGTGCACTAACTATCGGAGCGTTTATTATCGGCAGATTCTTTTTCAATGAAAAAATCACTCGAGTTAAGTTGATCGCCCTTATTCTGGGAGTATCCGCTTTAATTATTATGAGCGGAAATACCAGAGTCTCTCATCTTTTAGCCGCAATGGGCGTGATTACGGCAGGTTTTATGGGTGCTGCCTATGTGGGTTTTTCAAAAAAATTATCGTCAAATTATAGCGAAGTGCAAATACTCACCAGTGTATTCGGATGCATGTTTCTCTGTAATGGCCTTATCAATCTCTTTATCAATGAACCCTTGCCAGCGTCGATTATTTCAATTGGGTGGGGCGCACAAATCGGCTACGCGCTTACTCAACTTGCAGCCAGTGTGCTAGTAATCAAAGGCTTCTCGCTGCTGCAACCGGCGATT
>CAZVUJ010000165.1:0-2772 GCA_964630135.1 uncultured Pseudomonadales bacterium
GTAAACGCGAACTAAATCGTTCATTTTGGGGACTTATCTTCCACCTCACGAGCTTCCAACACCTTGATGCGATTAGAGAGAGAAACATTACCTTCCATCAACTAGTCAGGCAAGAGCTTGAAAAGCCCGGAACACTAGTAGTATTAAGCCCCTTTGCAGGTTTAACTAGAATTGGCGAAGGCACTTTGCCCAGGCGAGTGCATGAATTGATTATGGCTACTTCAAGCTCAATCATTACCAGTGTTTCTGAATTACTTGGAGGTAGATTCATAACTGTTTTTAGTGAATTTGATCGCCAAAATGGATCTGATTCATTTGGAACCCAAACAAGTCTAAATCATCAATTCCTGAATTTGAGTCACCAAGTATTACAGCCTTAATGACTCTACAACTCGCACGCGCTTAAAACTTCTCCATCCAAACACGTGTCCGAGCCGGAGTCGCCATTCAGGTTATCCGTGTCGGCCTCGCCATTGATCCAGTCGTTGCCCGAGCCCCCTTTGATGCCATCATTGCCAGTTCCACCCCAAATCGTGTCATTGCCAGAACCAGCTTTAACTGTATCGTTGCCTGGGCCAGCGTAAACCAAGTCATCATTGGCTCCAGCGTCAATCTCATCATCCCCCGCGCCTGCTTCGATGTAGTCATTTTGTGAGCCACCGTCGATGTCGTCATTGCCGGTGCCCGCATATATTTTGTCTTCCCCAGCACCACCGCGCAGCTCATCACCTGCGTTACCCCCATAGAGAATGTCGTTATTGTCACCGCCATCGAGTTCGTTGATCCCCTCGCCACCGACTAAAATGTCATTACCCGTGCCGCCGTCAAGTTCGTCATTACCTGCTCCCCCGATGATGCAATCGTGCCCACCACCCGCATCGACTTCGTCATCACCCCCGTACATAATAAAGAGCTCCGATGCCATCGTGCCGCGAATATCGTCGTTACCTGAGGTGCCCTCAATTTTCTTGGTGATAATGCCTTCTAACAATTTGCACTCAGCCGGCAGTGCAATAGGCGGCACAGACGGTGTTGGCGAAGGACTTGGTGAAATCGTTGCCGTAGGTGTTGCAATTGGAGTGGGAGTTAAAGTGGGTGTCGGTGTGGCCACAGGAGTTGGGGTGATTTCAATGATCTCGCCAAACACCAAATCAAATTGCACGAAAGCATTTTGGAATTCATTACCCGCATCAGGGTCGAAACAGGCGGTAAAGTCGAAATTGATTGACCCATTAGCAGGCACGCTTCCCAAAGAAACACTATCGGGCACTTGTGAGAGCGTGAAAAAATCTTGCAACGTTTTGGTGCCGCCCACATGCGAACCGCCATACAGATCAACCACTCCCTTGCTGATGCGCCAATCCAGGACGCTGGCCATGTTGTTTGGATTGATTTCGTTGAGACTCCTAACTGCAATTTCGGTAGCTTCACTCGCACCGTTGGCAACTGTTACCGTACGGGCTTCGCAATCCCCGGGCAGCATATTGGCCACGGTGAAGATCGGGCCACTCAAAGGCACGGCATTATAGGTGATGGTCAGATTCCCTGCCGCCTCAACCCGATTGGGCCCCATTGACGCGCGATATTGAAAGTAGGCCGCCGCCGCTAGCGACGCAAATAAGCTCAGGGCTACAGAAAACTTGAGCAGTCGCTGGTGTGATTGTTTCATTCGCTTCATATGTGTCTAGACTTTCTTCAGGGTGTTACAGTCGGTGTTGGCGTCACTTCTACTGTTGGAGTTGGAGTCACCTCAGTTGTGGGTGAAGGTGTCGGCAGACTCGTTGGTATTGGAAGCGGAGTAGCAGTGGGTACCAAAGTAGCGGAAGGTGTCGGGATGATCGAATCCTGACCATTCACGAGTTGTAAATTTTGGGGAGGCGGCACTTCTTGAGAAAAATCGTTCGCTGCACCCAGCACATTACTCGTGCTCATCTCTCGATCAGAAAGATAGGAACCGGTAACTGCCAAGCCTATGCCAGCTGCGGCTACCACCGGAATAACAGCCGCATAGATCCGTCGGTTCGATTGCCGGGTGATTAGTTTTGCCGGCACCGGCACATAAGCAAATGGCCGGGGCAAAAGCGCATAAAAGCGACTCATATCCCAAGGAAGGGGGGCAGCAATCTGCGGCAGCGGGTCCCTTCCTGGAGTAACGGCTGGCAGGGATGCACTCGATAATGGCGTCTTGGATTTTCGTAAAGTTTTGGCAAGTTCTTTCTTGACCGAGCGCAATTCTTCATAGACCACCAAGGTCGCGGGAATAATCACCATCAAGATAAACCCCGCCGGGGTTTTGCCCACAGCGATTGCTTTGCCTAAGTGCGGCACGGTCCACACCACACTCCCGAGCACCTGAGTGTGTTTAATGAGGCTTGCGTCCGGCGTAGCATTGGCATCGCCTTTGGTTTCATACAAGGTTTCACCGTTTTCGGTTTTAACACTAGTTACGCGGTGAGTCACCGGATCGCCCCCTGCACGTTTGAAGGTGATTACATCACCCACGCTAAAGGTGCGCGAAGCTTTTTGAACCACCACCACACTCCCCGTGCCAATTGCCGGCTCCATCGAGCCGGACAACACCACAAACCCCGTGGCTTGCGGCAGATAACCGCCCTTCATGAGGGCAAAGACACTCACGACAATTGCCACGACAGCCGCGGCCAGGGCAGTGAAGAAAAAACTAAGGGCTTTCATGATTATATGCATGGGCAGGTTGGTTTCGATTTCCTCCAATTATCTTTTTAAAAAGAGTAATAGTCTTTCAAAAAATGT
>CAZVUJ010000166.1:0-2762 GCA_964630135.1 uncultured Pseudomonadales bacterium
CCAATAATTTGTAGTGAAATTTCAAGGATACCCCCGAGAGTGCTGACAGCATAGCTCTCGCTGTAGCCAATGCCCGTGACCGTGGCGACAGCCCAGCTCAAACCATCAAACGGCGTGTGAATGGTGGCATTGGGAGCACTGCTCTCAATCGGCACGATAACAAGAGCAATGATGAGGCTATAGAGCAGCAAGCCGGTAAACAAGAGGCGGATTCGGCGCTGCTGCGCCAGGAGTTTGGCAAAGCGGGTCATAGTTCCTCAATTGTATCATCGACCAACTCCAGTCTAGCGCGCTTTAACGATCGCGGGAATCACTGGCTTTGCCTTGGGCAGACCGATGAGGGCTTCAAATTCGTCTTGATCAAGCGATTCGTGTTTGAGGAGTGCTTCAGCGACGGCATCCAGTGCTTTGCGGTATTTTTTAAGCAGCACATCAGCAGCTTGTTGGGCTTCCTGAATGATGCGGGTAATTTCTTCGTCAACTAAGGCTTGCTTGCTCTCGGATAGCTTGGAGGGTTCCATGGTGGCGCGACCCCAAGAAGTGGTATCAAACTGCGGTCCCAAATTAACCGGGCCCAGCTTTTCGCTCATGCCATAGTCAATCACCATAGCCCGGGCGACTTTGGTGGCGCGGTCAATATCACTCGAGGCTCCCCCCGTTAACTCATGAAACACCAGCTTCTCGGCACTCCTGCCACCCAACAACACGATAATAGCCTCCAACAATTCGCTTTTGGTTTGTTGGTATTTATCTTGTTCAGGCGGAGTGAGCGTGTACCCCAGCGCCATGCCTCGCGACACAATCGACACGCGGTGGACGGGATCAGCGTGCGGCAACAAATGCGCGGCCAGCGCATGCCCTGCTTCGTGATAGGCGGTCATGGAGCGCTCATAGTCGTCTTGCAAGCGTTTTTTCTCGGGCCCGAGCTTGACCTTCATGGCTGCCTCTTCCACATCACTCCATTTAATCTTGTCCCGGTCTTCGCGGGCCGCCTGAATCGCGGCTTCGTTGAGCATGTTTTCTAAGTCCGCACCCGAAAAACCAACCGTGCGCTTGGCCGCTCGGTCCCAATTAACGTCCGCGTCAAACGGCTTATTGGCAGCGTGGATTAAAAGAATCCGCTTGCGCTCCTCGATATCGGGCAAACCCACCATCACCCGCCGGTCAAATCTGCCAGGACGGGTCAAGGCCGGATCCAGCAGATCCCCCCGATTAGTGGCCGCCAAGACAATCACGTTGTCATTTGGGGTAAAGCCATCCATTTCAACCAGGATTTGATTGAGGGTTTGCTCCCGCTCATCATGCCCACCGGCTGTGCCCAAGCCCCGCATCCGGCCAATGGCATCAATCTCATCAATGAAAATGATGGAGGGCGAATTGCGCTTGGCGGTTTTGAATAAGTCGCGCACCCGCGAAGCACCCACTCCCACGAGCATTTCCATAAACTCACTGCCGGCCATGGAGAAAAAGGGCGCGTTGGCTTCGCCAGCCACGGCCCGGGCTAAAAGCGTTTTGCCCGTGCCTGAGGGGCCCACAAGCAGCGCTCCCCGGGGTGTGCGCGCACCCAGTTTGTGATATTTTTTGGGGTGCTTCAAAAAGTCGACGATTTCTTCCAGTTCTTTTTTGGCTTCCTGCATGCCGCCCACATCTTTAAACTTGACATCCTGTTTGCCCTTGGCAAAGAGTTTGGCTTTAGAACGCCCAAACCCCATGATGCCGTCTTGAGAACCCCGGGCCTGGCGGAAAATAAACAGCAAAATACCACCCATGACTACAATCGGCAAGATGGTGCCCAACAATAATTCGATAATGATCTGATTGGTGGAAGCGTCTTTGACTTCAATCGCCATGTCCTTGTTGGATAATAGGTCCATCCCCAAGATATCTACAATTGTGGCCGAGGCTTCCTTGGTTGATTGCTTTATAGTGCCATCGCGGTAACTGATGGTAATTTGAGTCGCCCCTTCAATGGTTAGTTTTTGGACTTTGCCCTCACGTACTTCCTGCACCATCTGGGACAACGACACACTCTGCGAGTCCTTAAAATTGCCATAGGAACCAAGGAGGGTAAAGGCAAAAAAGATAATAAGCATTCCCCATATCGCCATTTTTTTGGGTGTCAGCTCCATTTTGAGTTCCATTTGCTTGCCCGGGCGCTTAGTGGGCGGCAGAGTGGGGGGCGTAACTTTTTTAGCCATGATTTTGACTCAAGCTTTCTAGGTAATTTTCAGCGCCATTGTAATCGACAATCAGGAATAATACCAGTGGCGCCACCTGGACACTTCAGAGTCAGGGGTTTCTACATCACTTCCGTCCCATTGACCACCTCGGTATCAGGCAGCAGCAACACACACCGGTGAGCTTCTACCTCACTAACAGGAGCGGCAGCCAGTAACATGCCCTGGCTCTCTTCTCTCATCATGGGGCGCGGTTCAAGATTAATGAGATAGGGCAATTGTTTGCCGAGCAAGCCTTCAGGTCTATAAAAGGCTTGAATACCAGAAAAAATAACTCTGCGCCCGATCTCTTCGCCAAAATCAACCACCTGGCGGATGAGTTTGCGCGAGCCCTTGGGAATAGATGCTTCGACTACGCGTCCAATGCGAATCTCTACCTTGGCAAAATCAGCAAATTGAATCGTTGGTTTCATATAGCTAATCTTTCTTTACTTTATAATGCACCTGAACTCCGTTCTGACCAATCCTTTTGGGTCTGTCAATATGATTGTGTAAACGGTTTTTTTGGGTCGGGGGTTAGACCTC
>CAZVUJ010000167.1:0-2736 GCA_964630135.1 uncultured Pseudomonadales bacterium
TCATTCTTTAAGGAGCCACGCGAAGCCGAGTTAGACTCACCAAAGCGTGCCTGTCTGTCTTATCCTTTTTCAGAAGCTTTAGCGTGAGGAGGGCATTGGGAATCTATCTCCGCCGGCTGGCGGATCCAGAATCACACTCGAGCAAAGTGCGTACGTCCTGCAAAAGTAAAGAAATTAATAACCTTCACGTAGAGACGTGGCAGTGCCACGTCTCAATAATACGGAGACGTAGCAGTGCTACGTCTCTACCCAAAAGCTGGTGCCTGAGCAAACGCTGATCATTGTTCCTTTGGCTTGCAGCCAGGACCAGGATAACTACGCAATAAGAAGTGCAGGTGGGTCAGGCTCACTCCACCCTTGACAGTTTTGCCTTCAAACCGTCACAATGGAGCATGGCCCTGCATAATCAGACCGTCTGCCAATGCATGCCCTTCACTTGATCAATAAGGTATCGCGGAGACACCACACATGAACCCATTGCCAACCCCTCAGTCATCCAACAAAATCAGCTTGCTTGCTGAGCAGGTTATGCATGTTGTTAGCATCGGGTTTATCTTCGGCTTCCCCTTGTTGTTTTTACCCACGACCGCTAATTTCTATCAACCGAATAAATGGGCCTTAAGTGTGGTGGTGGCCGGAATCAGCTTATTGCTCTGGGCAGTCAAGATGATTGCCGAAAAGAAAGCGGTTTTGCGCCTCTCTCCTTTGACCCTGCCGTTGGTAGCCTTGGCTCTTATCACCGTGGTGTCGTCGCTGGCGGCGGCTGGCGATTCCACCGAACAGTTTCTGGGCAGGGGCGGCCTGGTTCCTGCGCTGATTGTCTGGGTCATTGCTCTAAGCAACCTGGTTAGGCGTAAAAAATTCGCCCTCCAAGCTCTCTATGCCCTGTTTGCCAGCACCACCCTGCTGAGCATCATTGCCGTCTTTCAGGGTTTGGGTTTGGGATTCTCCCAGGTGTTTAATTCCTTGTTTGGCACCACTATCCCTAATGACTTGAGCTTCACACCAGCCGGCACCCCCCTTGGGTTTTTATCCTTAAGTCTGCCGATGGGGATTGCCACCCTACTTATGGCACTAACCCGCAAAGAGATTTTGGAAAAAGTGGTGCTGTTTCTGCTCTCGGCAATTATTGCTAGCGGCACCATCTTGACCATTCTTTTTTCGCTGCCTGGCAAAGAAACCACCCCCTCAATCTTGCCCTGGCGCCATGGCTACTCCATCGCTATCGACACCCTGAAAAATACCAAAACCCTGCTGGTGGGCTACGGGCCTGAATCGTTCCTCAACGCCTTTACCCGCACTCGCCCGGTGAGCCTGAATCAAGCCGAAGCCTGGAATATTCGCTTCACCACGTCGTCGAGCGAGGTGCTAAACTTGTTGACCACGACCGGCGTGCTGGGGCTGCTCGCCTGGATCGCTCTGGTTGTCAGTTTGCTGCGCATGCACCAAACCAGCGGCGACAGTCACCGCTTCAGGGTCATTAAAGTGGTGGCCTTGGTGTTTGTGCTCTTGCAGATAGTGCTGCCTTCCAGCTACACCTTGCTGTTTGGCTTTTTCGTTCTGCTTGCTCTGGCAATGCTCTTGTCTACCAGCCCCAAAGAAGCAGACCACAGCCTCAACCTGACTGCTGCCTCCATTGCCTATTCCAAAGGCTCATTCACCCTGCCCTTACTTCCTATTCTCTTTTCGCTTCTGTTTATCAGTCTGGCCGCTTATGGCTTCTACCACACGGTCAAAGCCTATACGGCCGAAGTCATCTTTCGTCAATCACTCACCGCTGCCGCTACCAACCAGGGGGTGCAGACCTATGACAAACAACGCAGCGCCATTCAAACCTACCCCACGGTGTCGCGCTTCCGCCGGGCCTATGCCGCCACCAATTTGGCCCTGGCCAACAGTTTAGCGGGCAAACAAGGCATTGGCGAAGACGAGAAAAAACAAGTGAATCAACTTATCCAACAAGCTATCCGCGAAGGCAAAGCAGCCGTGACCCTCGACCAAACCAACGTGCTCAATTGGGAAAGCTTGGCCCTGGTCTACCGCTCGCTGATTGGGGTGGCTCAAGAAGCGCCTCAATGGACCCTGGCCACCTATGCCCAGGCCATTCAAGTTGATCCCTCCAATCCGCAACTCTGGTTGCAATTGGGCGGTGTCTACTATCAACTGCAACAATACGACCAGGCCGTGCGCGTCTTTCAGCGAGTCACCGAGCTTAAGCCCGATTTTGCTAACGCCTACTACAACTTGGCCAATGCTTATATCCAACGGAAAGAAACCCTGCTCGCCTACCAGGCAATGCAGCGCACCATTAGCCTGCTCCAGATAGGCAGCGCCGACTTTGTCAAAGCCCAAGAAGAACTCAAAAAACTGGAAGAGCAAGTTAAGGCCGAGAATCCTCAGGCTGCCACTCCTCCACAAGCGCCCACTCCAGCCCCAGCCCAGGGAGAACTCCAAGCTCCTGAGCCTACTCCTACCCCGAATCCCCAAGTCCGGGTGGATTTGAACGAAGAATCAGGCCCCCAAACCTTGCCGCAGCAGGAAGAAACGCAGGTTGATGAGGTGCTCGAGCAGCCAGCCGCTACCCCCACGCCATAAAAAAAGACAAGCTTATAACTCCCTCTGCCTGAATAGTTCTTTATACTTGCTGGCGCACATAGCTATCCATCAAATGTCGAATCATGGTTTGATAGTTTGATTTATACTTCTTGGCCTCGCGCTTAAAAAAATCCACGCTGT
>CAZVUJ010000168.1:0-2725 GCA_964630135.1 uncultured Pseudomonadales bacterium
ATATAACATCAGCAAAACTGCGTTCTGTATACTTGAAGTACGTCGATCCTACTAAAAAAATTACGGTTGAGAGTACAATTGAAATAGCTAATGAATCCCAAGGGATAGGCTGAGCTAATATTAAAGCTCGATGAGTTTCTATAAATCCTGTCATGGGGTTAAGCGAGAGAATCAGCCGGAACCGGTCAGCCACCGAGGCAGGGTAAATCACTGGGGTAATATAGAGCATAAGTTGAATGAAAAACGGCACAATAAATCTAACATCCCGAAATTTTACATTGATTGCTGCCAGAAAAAATCCCATTCCCGATGCCAACAACCAGGTAACCAAGGCTATGATTGGTATGCCGATCAAGTGGATGGTGAGGGGGATGTGGTAATACAGAAGCAAAAAGATAAGAATAAGTGCGGCGACGGCATAATCGACTAAAAATTGGAATGTGGTTGCCAGGGGGATAAGGATCCTGGGAAAATATACTTTGGTGATTAGACTGCCAGCACTCACCATGCTGTTGGCAGCTCCCCCGATTGCATTTGAGAAATACGTCCATAGCAGTAGGCCTGAATAGGAGAAAATAGGATAGGGAACTCCATTTGAGGGCATGTTTGCCAGTTTCCCAAAGAAGAAAGAGAAGACGATCATAGTGAGTAGTGGTTGAATAATGGCCCAGCCACCCCCTAAAAGCGTTTGCCGGTATTTTGCGGTGATATCACGTTTCACGAAAGCTAGGAGTAATTCGCGATAATCCCAAAGCTCTTTCACATCCAAAAATGAAAGTTGGCGAGTTGGGTGGATGTGGGTGATTTTTTCAGGCATAGGGGGGGTAATTTAATTGACTCGTATGTTTGCATACCAGGAAATTGTTTGCCGTAATCCGTCCATAAAAGTTATTTCAGATTGGAAACCAAATAACTGCGTTGCATTCGTTACGTCAAGTTTTCTTCTCGGCTGGCCGTCGGGTTTTGAGGTATCCCATACAATTGTTCCATCATATCCCACAATCTCTTTAATTGTTTCTGCCAACTCCCGAATGCTCAGTTCGTGGCTACTGCCCAAATTGACTGGCTCACTGCCATTATATTTTTCTGTCGCTAGGATTATGCCACGTGCTGCGTCTTCGACATACAAGAATTCACGGGTGGGGTTGCCCGTACCCCAGACAGAAACAGCTTTAAGCTTTCGGCTTTTAGCTTCAAGGAATTTTTTAATAAGGGCTGGAATCACATGAGATGACTCGGGGTCAAAATTATCGCCTGGGCCATACATATTGACAGGGAGCAAATAAATGGCATTAAACCCATATTGGGCTCGGTAGGCTTGGGCTTGCACCAAAAGCATTTTTTTGGCCAAGCCATAGGGAGCGTTGGTTTCTTCGGGGTAGCCATTCCACAAATCCTCTTCTTTGAATGGAATGGGGGTGAATTTGGGATAGGCGCAGATGGTGCCCAGTGCCACAAATTTTTTGACTCCAGCTTTGCGTGACTCTTCCATGAGCTGCGCCCCCATAATGAGGTTGTCGTAAAACATTTCGCCCGGAATTTGTTGGTTATAGCCAATACCACCGACTTTAGCGGCCAGATGAATGACAATATCAATATCACTCACTATTTTTTTGACGGCGTCTAAATCGCGCAAATCACACTGAGTTGAAGTAGGAGTGATGAGTTCAGGGCGGGTCTGCCGAAGTTGATTGACTAAGTGCTGGCCCAAAAATCCGTGCGCGCCAGTGATCAGTACCCGTTTATTTTGCCAAAAAGTATTATTCATGGGAGCACAAGACTATTTGTCAACTTGAGTAAATAGTTCCTGTAAAACTCTATCTAATTTAGGGAGATCATTCACGATAATCACGTAGAAGCGTCTTGCGTCTAAATAGCTATATGCGTGGGAGATATAGTTGCGCAAAGCAATAATTTCTCGCCAGGGAATATCTGGATATTGTGCGTGCATCTGCGGAGGCAGCTTTTTTACTGTTTCACCGATAACTTGCAAACGCATAACGATGGCATCAAAAAGCATATCGTCGTCTTCCAAATCCGCTTCACTTTTACCGCTAAAGTAGTGATTAATGTGCTTAATCGAGTCAAGCGCATCTTGAAGATGTTGACGGGGGTCTGAAGTCTTCATAAGATCCGGATTTCTTCTTGCAATGCACGATTTTTGATAAAAGGTTTGAGTAACTCGTATTCGACTAAATCAACCCGAAAACCGAGTGAGTCTTCAAGCGCGTGTTTTAGTTTGAGCAAATCTAAGGCTGATAGAGAATCGGGAGCTTGAATGAGCAGATCAATATCGCTGGCTTTAGTATCGGTGTTAGTAGCTCTCGAGCCAAAAACTCCCGCTTGGGTGACTCCATATTTCTTTAAGATTGGTAATGCTTTTGTTTGGATGGCTGCTAGTTGTTTATGCATGACTTAATTCTACCATCCACGTGTGGAGAGCCTGAAGGCCATCTTCGAGAGGAGTTTGCGGCTGCCAACCGAGTAATTGCTTAGCCTTGGTGATGTCAGCAAAAGTGAGTTCAACATCACCGGGTTGTTTGTTAGCGTGAGTGATCTGAGCCTTTTTGCCAGTGACTGTTTCGATCACAGCAATAAGATCTTTCAGTAAAACGGGAGAAGAATTGCCGAGGTTAATAATTTCAAAATCTTGAGGGTTGTCAATCGCGGCTATGATGCCCGTCACGGTGTCATTGACAAAGGTATAGTCGCGGCCAGTGGTGCC
>CAZVUJ010000169.1:0-2713 GCA_964630135.1 uncultured Pseudomonadales bacterium
CTATTTCGAGAATACTCACTGACTTAAGTAAACAACACTCTCAAATTCATGAAGTCATCGTGGTGGATGGGGGATCCAGGGATGATACGGAGAGTGTGGTTAAAAAATATTCTTTCGTTACATTTCTCAAATCATCCAAAGCTAATATTGCACTTCAACGAAACTTGGGAGCAAAACATGCAACTGGGCAATGGTTGCTCTTTTTGGATGCGGATTCCAGCCTAGATCAAGATGCACTGCGAAACATGGTGCGCGAAACAATTGGGCGGAAACTTGACATTGCCTGCCCGCTTTATAGCCCTTTGACCAAAAAATGGTCACTGCACTTGATCTATCAACTATTCAACTCGTTTTTCATGTTGTTTGAAAACATTGCGCCTTCGGGAGGTGGCATGGGAATCATAGTTAAAAAAAGACTATTCCATCAGGTTTCTGGCTTTGATGAGAGTTTCACGTATGAAGATATTGCATTTATACGCCGTGCTTCGAAGAAGGGGAAGTTTGGCATCTTGAATGAGAAAATTGGTATATCGGTGAGGCGCTTTGAGAAGCAAGGGAGTATAAAAGTTATTTCAACCTATTTTGTCTTATCCCTATTGTTTATAACCGGACAATTCAAACTCGCTAATCACATACACTATGACTACGATTATCGATAACAAAACTTAGACAATGGAAACGATAGAGTAGGAAATCAAGGCTTGATCAGTTTTGAGATCGACTTGATCGCCCTGTTTTTTGCCGTGGAGCAATTGTCCTAAAGGGCTGGCGAGCGACAACTTTTTGGCCATGGGGTCGGATTCGTGTTCACTCACCATCAGATACGTCACCTGCTTTTTTCCAACTTGCAGGGTTACCGAATTACCGAAGTCTACCGATTTGGTGTCTTGGGGTTTAGTTACCACACCATTTTTTAGGAGATATCGGATACGACTAAGTTGCCGGTTGATTGAGCTGATTTCAAATTTGGCATAGGTATAGGCGCCGTTTTCAGACAGGTCTCCCATTTCTCGGGCAATTTGCAGTCTGACTTTGGTTTCCTCGAGCGCTGTAGTGAGGCGAGCGTTCTCGGCTTGAAGCGTATCAAAAAAAGCTTGGGTGAGGGGAATGGGGTCAATTCGCTGCATTGCTCTAGTGTACCTCACTCGCAGAAACAGTCGATAGGTATTTGGTCAAAAACAAATAGTAACAAACTCTCTCTAAAAATGGCTTGCTTAAAGCCTAACAAAAAGCCCTCAATCAGAGGGCTTTTTGGGTAGAAACTTATACCTAAACATCAATTGTGGACTACCGGCAAACTAATGGTTCGCGGATCGGCTTTTGACATGTCAGGATAGCATCTGTCGTACCCTGATCCCGACAAGGAGTGATCACCGGTGCAAGGCAAGCCTTGGGTGTAGTGCACATTGGCGGTGAATTCATAAGAGCTGCCCCATTCCAAAGAAGCTCCGGGGAATGAATACCACCATACGCCATTGGCAAAACTGGCATCCACCGAGCCCAACCAACCGCCACCAACTTTACGGTGGGAAATCACCACTTTTTGGATGGTCCTGCCTGGGATTGGCTGGACGGTGGCAGTGACATAGAAGGCATTGGCCGAGTGATTCTTGGCGGCATACATATTTACAAAGGTTTGCGTTTGGGCGCTACCGCAATCAACTGGTTTGAAATCAAAGCCAATGAAGGGATTGGATGAGGCAGTGCTGGTCACAAACCATTGGCGATATTCTGCCAGGTTAGTGCCGAACTGATATTGGTTGACGCTATAACCTCTGCCCGCAGTCGCTGAGTTGGGATTGTAGTTGCAGTTTATTTTGCCACAGTTAGCATTGACTTTGGGAAACTGTGGATTACTCGAGCGCATAGTGAAATAGGTTTGATTGTTGGTTGAGGCACTTGCACCAGCGACTACCGTAAATTCAGCGATGCCATTGGCAATAATTTGGGTGTTTTTTTGCACTTCCCATTTGCCTTGAGCGTTGGTGTAGACGGTGTTGCCAAAGGCTTTTACGGGCACATTGGCAAGTTTGGCGCCATCGCAAGCATAGACCGTGCCACCCACGATTATTTTTTCGTCGTCGGAGCCAGGGACGGGAGTCGCGTTGGAAGTTGGAGCCGGAGTGTAGTTTGGCTCAATCCAACAATTCCGTTTCCAGGACATAACTCCTGAGGGCCATTTATCTGATGGCAGATGATTTGTCAAAGAATTAATTATTGAAGTTGGGATTCCCGAATAGTTTCGATTATTTACGCAAGATGTAGTTTCTAAACCTGAACTGTTATAAAAAGCACTTGAAGTCTTGGTTTTTAACGCTACATCTGGAGGTTGATTGTTGCAGAGTTTATTTCTAATAGTAAAGGAACAAACTGGCGTGCCACCGCTGGCATCGCTGCGCACGTCCTGGCTCTTGCGGGTGTTGGCAAACGCCAGGGCAAGACCGCCCAAAAGCACGGCACCAACCAAACCCATAATAACAATTTGTTTGATTTGAGCGGCTTTCTTCTTGGCGGTGAAAGATTTAGTCGGCTTATATGACTTTTTGGGCTGAGCAGCGGCCATACTTTAATTCCTTGAATAAAAAATAAAAATTATTCTTACAATCAGCATGGCACAAAGCAAATAGCCTTGCAATACTGCATTTACCTGACCCACCTACAGTTGTCACGTAAGCACTACGGTACTGTCATCCTGATCCCGAGTGAAACTCGA
>CAZVUJ010000170.1:0-2693 GCA_964630135.1 uncultured Pseudomonadales bacterium
TGGCGAGCAATACGAGTTCTTACCACTAAGTGAAGTAGAATTGCAAACTAAATTGGATCAGAAAGATTTTGAAGGAAATTTGTATAGGAAGGTTTATAAGCTGGTCAATGAAAATTATGACTTGATAAAAGAGTCCAGACCCAAAGTGAGCAAAAACTCCACCGGTTATAATGTGTGGAATGTATGGGATCGTGATAAAAAGATATTTGATATGGGCGCACTCTTGGTGGGGGCACAAGGCACCTTAGGTCTGATAACCAAAGCCAAGCTTGAATTGGTAGATTACAAACCCAAAACCGGACTCATGATAATCTATGCGCCTAGCCTAGAAGAATTGCCAGCTATTATCAACAAGGTTTTGCCATTTAAACCCACTAGCTTTGAGGCTTTCGATGAACATACTTTTGGACTGTCGCTGAAACTATTTCCAAAGTTCAGGAAAACCCTTGGTTGGAAGAAGTTTATTCGTTTGGCATTTAGTTTTATTCCCGATTTGTGGATGCTTCGTAAGGGTCTACCAAAATTTATTATGTTAGTAGAATTTGAAGGCACTGCCAAGTCCGAAGTGGCCCATAAGCTAGATGAGCTAGATAAGTCTCTGGTGGGATTGAATATAACCTCCGAGATCGCCAAAACCAAAGCGGCCACCCAAAAATATTGGCTTATGAGACGCGAAAGCTTTAATTTGTTGAGACATAATGTAAAGGAAAAGCACACCGCACCTTTTATTGATGATTTGGTGGTACCGCCGCAAAACTTACCCGAGTTTTGGCCCAAGTTAACCAAGATCTTGGAAAAGTATGAATTGCTTTATACTATTGCCGGTCACATGGGTGACGGGAATTTTCACATTATCCCATTAATGGATTTAAGAGACCCCAAAGAACGAGCCAAATTACAGCCATGTCTCAAGGAGGTTGACGAACTAGTGGTTAGCTTTGGTGGTTCGATTTCGGGCGAGCACAATGATGGTTTGGTACGCGGACCATATTTGGATCATATGTATTCGGCACAGATGATGAAGATATTTCGAGAGATAAAAAATATCTTTGACCCACAAAATATTTTTAACCCACATAAAAAAACTGACGCTAGCTGGGATTATTCGTTCTCACATCTGCGCAAGGGGTTTGATTAAAAACAATATTTTCATTAAAAACTGCCTCAACCAAAGGCATCAATTTTCGTTGTCTAGCGAATTAATCTCTTTGGTTGGGGCAGGCCAGGAAAACTCCTAGCCCGCCGTTTGTACCCTCTGAACCTGATCAAACCCCTCACTTCGAGAGGGAGGGTTCTGATACAGCTGCCGCTTCATTCGGCGCATAGCGTAGTCGGGCACAACCCTATCACGTGCTCTGTTACGCTGCATGCAAACTCCAAACGGAGCCTGACACCAAACGGCCACTACCTTCTCTGCAGCACCGCAAGCCCGAATCATCTGCTGACGATCAGCAGGCTTGATGTTGGTGCCATCAACGACAATATCTCGGCCAGCCATAAGAGCCTTTCGAGCTCGACGTCGAACCTCTTCCCAGATCAATCCAGGATTTGCCTGAACGCTTGCATCACCATACCATTCGGTACGGATATCATCGGCGCAGACGTAGTCTGCACCGGCCTCAGAAGCGAACTTCTTGAGGTGCGTTGTCTTACCGCTTCCAGGTAAGCCAATACCAATATAGGCTTTGGCCATATTCCTCCTAGCTCCAGGGCGGGAGCGCAAGGCTCCAGCCGGCGATGTTGAACATTGCGATCCCCACCCACATCCAGCAGACCCATGTAAAACTCAGGGCCGTCCAGATGTCCTTGCGATCTTCTTTGGATCGAATCGCAAACGGAATGAACACGGGGCTAATGAGGACGTAAAATACCGCCACCACCGCCCAAATCCATTCGCCAGTCTGCCAGGACTCAGTAAAGGCCGGCATTAGCTAGCCAAACCAAGTTCAACGCGCCGAGCGTGGATTTCATCCATCTCTCTGATGATCGCCACAACACGATCGTGGTTCTTCTGACGATCACCGAGCAACTGTTGGCGCGCCATCGGACCGCAATCATCCTTGCTCAGCTGAACATCGAGGTGATGCGCCATCTCTTCACACTCTCCACGTTCGCGGGCAAGTGCGATGATCCGCTGGCGCAGATCCTTGTCGGCCTGTACTTGATCCTTCTGCATAGTTTCCTCACCAGTTTGTTGGGAGCATCAGCCAGAAGGCTGCGCTCAGGTTGATAACCACGAAACAAGCCAGGCATAGTACCGAAATACCAGCCGCCAGCTTGTGGTTTTGATCTGTCAGGGCGCTGGACTTGGCCCAGCCGGCAATGAAGCCGACTACCAAACCCAGAGCCAATACAGCTACTACGAAGTACAAATCTCCTCCTAAGAACCGAGCAGAACCTGCCAAGCGATCTCACGCAAACGTGCCACGATGTGGTTGTAACGTACGTCATCGATGGCTCCATGCGACAGCTCACCACGTAGCTCTTCGAGCTGATTGCGGTAAAGCCTGGTCAGCTCCCAATCGAGAGCTCCAAGCACCGACAGTTCCCCGAGGCGTTCAAGGCCCTGACCGATCTGCCGATAAAGCTTATCGATCTCGCGACCGAGCTCCTCGATATCCACTAACTCATCTCCTCTGTTTGCGCTACCTAAGTAGCTTTGTCAACGAACTGCACATAGTTACAACAGATTT
>CAZVUJ010000171.1:0-2667 GCA_964630135.1 uncultured Pseudomonadales bacterium
CCTTGCGGCCTCACGCTTTCCAGGCGTGTGCAATTGTCCACTATGCGACGCCTCCAATAGATTCAGCTATAAGCTAACAGCTGAAAGCTTGCAGCTCATTGCATTTGTGCACCCAGCAAGAATCGAACTTGCATCGGCGGTTCCGCAAACCGCTGTTCTATCCATTGAACTATGGGTGCTTATTGCTGCGCTCAAGCAATCACTCATTCTACCTGTCCTGCCGAAGTTTAGGCACAAAGCCGAAACGAAGGCGGATCCAGGCGAACTACGGGAGCGCATGCTTTTCATTGCGCCACGTGCTATTTTATCACGCCTGGAGGTTCTAAACGCCGTCGGCTTCTAGAGGAATTTTCTCCTGCAACCATTTGGAGGCTTTTTCGACAAAGGTGGGTTCTGGTTTTTGCTTGATCAAATATTGCAATAGAATTTCTTCGATGGTGTCTCTGTCTCCTTGGCCAACTAGCATCACTATTTCACCGGGAAATTGGAACGGCAATTCCACCTTAACTAAGGGTTGCTTCCATTTGGTTTCGAGCCAGAACCTGCCTAAATTTTGCCACGGATAGATTTTTTTATTTGTCCTGATGCCTTTGTTGGTAAACATATGCTCGGTCACCTCGGGCTCAACCGATGAGAGGACATAGGTCACAAAGGCAAAGGCAATGATCACGGCAATGAGCAAAAATTCTTTAGTGAACACAAGAATCACCGAGAGCAACAATACAATCGCCCCCACGGTGGTATAAAATTCCCGGGTGCGCTTTTTGTAAAGCCTAGAAGGCGCCTTCCAGCTGTAGAGCTCTTGCTCAGGAATGGGTTGCTGCACCACCGGAATCGGGGCTACCTGTTGCCGGGCGACATCGGGCGGCACGGCCTGGATTGGATCGGGAGAAGTTGGTTCCATAGGACTATCATACCAATAATTGAGTGAGACTTGCTATAATGCCATCTCAGGTTTCTAAAAATAACTTGGTGAGGTGCAGGGAATGGTTATCCGGAAGGTCTTGAAAACCTTTTCCCGCAAGGGAGTTGTGGGTTCGAGTCCCACCCTCACCGCATAAATTTATCAAGAAAAGATTTCCTAATTATCCCTCGGGTGAAATGGGAGGTTTTTTTCAAATCATTTAGATTTCTAAAACTTAATTAGCTTCCTAAACAACCTAAGCTCAATCAGCTATACTGCTATTAATACTTAAGTTGAAAGGGTAATATGGCAAGTGCAACACAAAAATGGCATTGGTCGGTTATACTTCTTTGGGCATATTCTGTGTTGTTAGTCGGTATTGTTGTTATTTCGAGTATATTTTTTCCATCAACAACAGCCTCAACTCCAACATCTCCCACTGAAAGTGTCTTAGCTGGTATTCTTTTCTCACCTACCTTAGTTTTTCTACTGATTATGGGTAAAAAACATCTTAGTTAATCGCAGGAGTTTTCTCGATCTTAAGCTTCTTTATTAATTTTGAGGGTGTACATCACAATCCCAAAACTCACGGCCACATTCAGGGATTCAGCTTGGCCAAACTTAGGAATGCTCAAAGTTTGATCTGCTTGAGCATCGATTGTGGGAGACGTGCCAAATGCTTCACTACCAAAGATGACGCATTGTTTTTCTGATCTAGTTAGGGCATTGCTCGTGGTTGATGTTATTTCTGGCCTAGTGACAATAATCGAAAAACCTCTTTGTTTTAATGTGTGCAATTCTTGATCGATGTTGTGCGAAAGCACCAGCGGCACATGGAAAAGTGATCCCATGCTGGAACGAACGACTTTGGGCTGATACGGATCTGCCCCACCAACAAGCAACAAACCGTCAACGCCAAACCAATCGGCCGTCCTAATCATCGTGCCTAAGTTGCCTGGATCGCGAATATCTTCGAGAATAGCAATGAGCGTAGCGTTTTCTATTGTGGCCAGGGTAATTGTGGGCAATTGCACCACCGCGGCAATGCCTTGCGGCGTGACTGTATCGACCATTTTGGCAAATGCGCTCTCACCTATTTCCAAAACCTCATTGTGCTGCGTGCAACTTTTTGTTGCAGGTGAGCGAAAAAATTCCGGCTCACTGCGTTTGAAACGGTCAGTCACGATCAATTGCGCCACCTTCGCCTCTGATGCAAGCGCATCTGCCACCGCCCGCTTGCCCTCCACTAAAAAGCACCCTAGTTCCTGACGATATTTTTTTTGTTGCAGTTTGGTGATCTGTTTGACACTCAGCATGACTTGTATTCTACGCTACTTACAGGTAATCAAGCCTCCGCAACACAAAAAGACCTGGTAGAATAGCACTGGTTTCACCGCTACCAACTCCTAATAGCCAACAGTTAGTTTAGTTTTGTTAGCCGTTAGTAGTTAGCTGTTGGTGGCTGACTTAAAATCTGGAGGCGTCGCATAGTGGCCAATTGCACAGGTTTGCTAAACCTGAACCCTTTTTGGGTTTCGTGGGTTCGAATCCCACCGCCTCCGCTTTTTTTCTCACATCAAATTAACATTGATGTGAGAAAAGAATAGAAGTGGGATGAGAAGTCCTATCGAGTGCGTTTGCACCCGATAGATACCCGATCAAGCGCAAAGCGCCTGACGAGGGTAAATCCCACCGCCAATGAAAATCCGGCGCTGGTAACGAATCTTGGTGCTAGCGGGTGGAAAAAGTCAGTTGGAATGAAG
>CAZVUJ010000172.1:0-2658 GCA_964630135.1 uncultured Pseudomonadales bacterium
CAAACCCGACCAAGTCGGAAGTATTACAGAAATGTTCGCCGCAATAGATGCAGCTCGCCAAGCTGGCAATGAGGTTATTATTAGCCATCGAAGTGGTGAGAGCAATGATGACTTTTTGGTTGATTTAGCTTATGGGGTCGGCGCTTTTGGTATAAAGATTGGCGCTCCAACTAGAGGAGAAAGAATAGCTAAATACAATCGTCTACTAGAAATTCAATATGCACAGGATGCTCTACAGGAAAAAAATGGTCCTGTTGATAATACGTCTAAACCAATCCAAACGCCTCTTGATAGACAAATTAATAATCCTAAGCCAGCTCAACCCGGCCCAGCTCCAGCAACCCCAAAACCACCAGCCCCCACTCCAGCACCGCCAGGCAGCATGCGTGACATTCATTTTGGGGGACCATCTGTTCAACAAGGGAGCCTGGCTAGCAACGTAAACGGCAACACACAAGCCCCACCAACTTCAACACCTGCACCTGCCAGCAATACCCACGAGCGATCACCGTTATCACCCGCTCAAACTTCTGCAACCACAAAGCCAGCTATACCGGTAGCACCGACTACCCCTCAGTCGCCCCTAAACTCTACGACTCCACCTGCCGCACCAACCCCACCAGCACCCACCGCTGGACAACAGCCCAGTGCAATGCCAGCTTCTTCTGCCCCTCCAGCGCAGTCCGGTGCTAGTTTTCAGTCAGGCACCCAAGCCCTTAACCCCACACTTAGAGCAAGCTCTCCGAATGTCGGCCAAAGCGAAGATCTGAATACTGGCGTTCCTCCCCTAGCCCCAATGTAATAGTTTGATATAATGATCAGAATGTTTAGGGGGACGGTATTATATTTTAGAATGGCACTCTATCTGCGTATAATGCGCGGTGTTTTCAAACACACCGTCATACCAGCCACAACTATCATTGCGCTATTTGCCCTCGCAGGGTTGTATCTTCATCTAGAACCCTCTCTAGCACTGGCTGCCCAAGACGAATCTATACCAACCGTAGAAGTTCGTCCCCAAGACACTAAGCCAATCGAGCAACTCATAACCAAAACAAAACCCATTGCGCGCTCACGACTCAGTAAAGACAATACCAGAATATTTGGCGATGCTCATCTAGAATCGCTAGCCATGCCAACTACGAGCATCGAGCTTAATTTACCAATACTGATGTTTCACAAAACACCGGTCGATTTTGAAGCTCAAATTCAACGCCTAAAAGCATCTGGCTATAATGCAATAACCATGCGTACCGCCAGCCGTATTCTACGTGGAATCGAATCCGTCCCTGCAAAGCCAGTGGTCATAACTTTTGATGATGGCTTTAGTGATCAATTAGTGGCATTTGATTTACTAAGGCGCTACAACACACCCGCCACCTTTTACGTAATGCCTGGGGGAGAACTTAGTCAATGGTGTGTCGGTGCTGATAGACTCAATCAGAGTTGTGGCGATAGCTACATGAATTGGGCCGAGATTAAAATGCTCAGCGATTCAGGATTAATTGAAATTGGATCGCACACTATCGACCATGCGCAGCTCAATTCATTAGACAGTGTTTCAAAACGAAATCAGATATTTATCGCGAAACAAATAATTGAACAAAAGATCGGCAAGCAAGTAGTTAGCTTTGCCTACCCCTATGGAGCTTTTGATGGTGAAACAATTGAGCTTGCCCGAGAGGCTGGCTACACCAGCTCAGTAAGTACAATTGGCGGAATCACCCAAAGCACGGATACCCTCTTTGAGCTCCGGCGCGTCCGCAATGCTTACGATTTACCTGAAACAATTAATAATTTATGGTTGAATAATTAGAAAGTTGAAGATTCAAGTCGTATCAATACCTATTCATTTTTAATTACTAATTCTTAAGTACTTACGGAAGGCTGTAGGTATCACGAACTCTGTGTAATAAGAATGGCTGTTGAGGGTTTTGGGATATCCCGGGCGCAGTTGTAACTGCCGTCGAATAACCTGCCTTGCCCACTAACTCAACCGAAGTTGAATTATACGTTCCGTAAGGATAGGCGAAAGTTGTAACCGGGTTGCCAAAAGTCTGCTCCAGATAACTCTTGGAAGTAAAAATCTGAAACATCTGATCGCTAGGAGTCATGCCGGCTAAGTTGGGATGATCAACTGTATGTGCCCCTACTTCAATTAAACCACTTTGCAGCATTTGCTTTACATTATCTGGTTTTAAATATGCATCACCGCACTGTTCTCCATCGATACGCTTTAACCCAATGCAATAATGGCTCAAGTCTCCGCCCTCAATTAAGTACAGTGTTGTCTTAATTCCATACTTTTGCAATATGGGCATAACGTCTTGCTGGACAGCAAAGCCATCGTCAAAGGTAATAACAGCAGGCTTTACTGGCAACTGCGCACGTCCGGCGAAGTATTCGGCCAATTCCTTCATATGAATCGTGTTATAGCCCTTGTTTTTGAGAGCAACCATCTGTGCATCGAAGTCAGCTGGTGGCTTGTGGTACATAAGTATTGGCACCTGTACTCCTGGGACAGTCTTTGGGTTGCTGTGTGCAGCCTGGCCGGCGCTGGCGGACTCGGCTTCTTGCTTTGCCAAGGCTGCCTGAGCTGCTTCTTCAGAATGTTTTTTTACGATAGCATCTTGTATCTCTTCAGAGCTCTTTGTGATT
>CAZVUJ010000173.1:0-2656 GCA_964630135.1 uncultured Pseudomonadales bacterium
AAAGATTCAAGCCTAGACTATCTTGATTACTGGGTCTCACGTCTTTCTCCCATCTCAGAAAGTCATGAGCTTATAAAAAGACTTGTAGCTAATAAGGTGTCGATAGGTTTGATTACTAATCTGTACACGGGAGTCTTTGAACAAGCGCTTGAGCAAGGTTGCATTCCCAATGTTCCTTATGCTGCAACGCTCAACTCGTGCGCCTTACACCTCATGAAGCCAGAACTCGCTATATATCAGCATGCTCAAGAACGAGCAGCCATAAACCCCGAGAATATTCTTTTTAAAGATGACAAACCAAGTTTTCTTGAGCCTGCCAAAACATTAGGATGGCAAACATTTCTCTTTGACGAAAATAACGTGGGCGACTCGGTTGAAAAGTTGCAAGCCATTTTACCTATCTGATGCTGCTGGAAACAGATCACTTCGGTCATTCATTAGATACATTTCCCAAAGTTTGGGTGATTATTTTGGTCAAAATCGGGATGTAGTTACATGAGTCGGCCTGATATAATTTGTACATCATGAACCAATCAATTGTGATTACCAATGTCCTCGAAAATACCTGTTTGCGGCACACACTTCTTTCTCAACACGGGCAATCCTTTCACCTCAACTATCTGGGAACACAGTATCTCTTTGATGTCGGTGAAGTATATTCCGGTTTCAAGCACAACTTTGATCAAATGAAGTTCCATTTAGATCAAATCAAAGCCGTCGTGATTTCTCATCGACACATTGATCACGCTGGAGCATTAAAAGATGTGCTGCCCTTGCTTCTACATCAAAAACTGTATATCACTGATGATTATGGTGTTCCTGACCTGAGGGATTACAGCGAAAAGTACCGGTTTGCCGACATGCAACCAGACGGCAGGTTTAATGTAGCACTATCTCAAAACGAAGTCGAAAGCATTCTTGCCTACCCCAACACCGAAATCTTATCTAGTTTTATAGAGTTAGAGCGGGGGTTGTTTACTACCGGACCCTTGGGCGAGAATATGAGAGAGCAAGCATTGGTCATAAAAACTGACCGAGGAATTGTTATTGTTGTTGGCTGTTCGCATCCGACGCTGCCGGTGATTGTGAAAAAAGCTCAAGAGATTACCAACACGCAAACCGTATATGGGATTATCGGTGGATTTCATTTCAAAGATTCAAGCAAAGCCGAATTTAGTCAGTACGTCGATTATCTTTCGCAGCTCAATGCTGCTTTCCTGGCTCCTGGTCACTGCACTGGTGTTGAGGCAGTAATGGAAATGCGGAGTCGACTGGGATCACGTGTCAAAGTTGCGGGAACTGGTTCATTCGGAACCGGTAACTCTATTCAAATCTGGCCCGAATTAAAATTCAATTTGGTTTAAGATTTTTTGCTAAGGCAAATCATACTCACCTGATGTGACTTGAAACAACAAGCTTTCCCTGGTATAGTCTGGACAATTATTTATTGATCGCTTGTGCCTGCCTAAAGAGTGAACACTCATGGCACATATCAAAGACACGCTTAAATCAATTAAGGGAAACGAATCGTTAATCAGCGCCATTTTGGGCGTATCGGTCGTGCTTTTAGTGGCGCTGCTTGCCTATAACTACTTCAAAATCAAGCCCCAGCCCCGCTTGACTAGCGAATCAGCCGCAACCGTGGCGGCGGAATTGTCGCTTCCCGAAGTTGATTCCTCGCTCTCCCCCGCTGCGACACTTGCCGAGCCAACCCTTATGGCTCAAATTCCTGATAGTCTGCCTACTATCGAACTAATTCCTACTGTAGCGGTTGATCCAACCGTTGCACCAACTCGTGCGCCCTTGCCAACCATTATTTCTAGCCCCACACACGTACCCGAACAAAAAGCTGAAACTCCTAAATCTCCAACCGCAGCAGGCGCAACCCCCCAAACCTACACAGTCAAGCTCGGTGACTCACTGTGGAGCATTGCTCAGGAAGTCTATGGAGATGGCAATTCGTGGCGCTCAATCGCCACTGCCAACAATTTAGCCAATCCGCAATATGTACATGTGGGCAATGAATTCAAGTTGCCCGATGTAATGAATGGAGAAACTTCTTCAATTACTCAGTCGGACACCTATACGGTTAAGGCTGAAGACTCACTGTGGAGCATTGCTCAAGAAGTCTATGGGGATGGGTTCAAATGGACCACGATTTACGAAGCAAATAAAACACTGATCAAAAGTCCTGGAATCATTTTGGTTGACTGGCAGTTAACCATTCCCAAACTGGAATAAATACTACTCAGTATGAAACTGCCACAGTTTTTACGCAGAGGAACTGAGGGTGACGGAGTGAGAATCTTCGTTCGTGGAGAGATTGATCCTAGCAAACCAGCAACAGCTCTGCAAAATAATGTTTTTTTTGGTGATATTAGGCGTAGGCCTTTGGTCGATCCAAACCAAGCCGATTTTTGCGTGGTTGTGGCAACCGGCGATCAAACCAATGGGGCAATTACTCATCTTCAGATCGATGTTAGTTCAGCAAGGGTGCAAGAAATTGCTCAAACGATGAGAACACTTTTTTCCGATGCTGGTGGGGTCAATATTGTAGGAGGTTGTGGAGAGAAAGATTTCTATGACTCAGTTGCAGAAATTTTTAAAGGAGTAGGCTTTCGCACTGATCTTAAGAGCAACGATGTCGGACCATGGA
>CAZVUJ010000174.1:0-2649 GCA_964630135.1 uncultured Pseudomonadales bacterium
GCCGCCAATTTTATGTGTGTAGAGCTGAATCTCTAAATAATTGTAGTCATAAAGCCGTAGGTTCGGGTGATGTCCTTGTGCTTCAGCGATGTGAGCAATTTGATTAATCAAAGCAACTGCAGCCATGAAATTTTTACACTTAACGGCACGAAGAAGGCGGGTATTTGAGGTGGTTTTCCATTCAGGACTTAGCTCTTTGGCAAGCTCGTCTACTTTCTCCAATTCCAACGGTGGCACGTAGTTCTTACACGGTTCACAGGTTTGTTGAGAGAGAGACATAAAGTATCTTCGACTTATTTGTAAATATAGACCAAAGTATTCTACTTATTAAGTAAGTTATGTTTATCAAGTATATATAATGCCGACAATGTCCAATTGTCACAAATTTCTCCATCTACAACCATCTGATGTATTTCCGACCGAGTGAACAAGCATTTCTCTAGATCTTCAATCTCTTCACTGATGTGAGCATGCGGCGTTGGAGAAAGATTAGTAGCTAAAAATATTTGATACTTTTGGTCTGATCCGCCGGGATCAATTAAAAACTCTCCAAGCATTGAGTAATCCTTTGCAGTCAAACCTAGTTCTTCATAGAGACCTCTCTTAGCGGCTGCAATCCATGATTCTTGAATAAGTTTTCCTTCAACTGGAAATTGCCATAGAATTTTTTGAACGGGATGTCGGTATTGGCGCACGAGCCACATACTTCCATTATTTTCCTGAGCAATGATTAGTGGACCTGCGTCAACTCTACGAGTATAGGTGTACGTAAAATTTATTCCTCCTGAAACACACGCATCCTCAATGATTTCAATCCAATCGGTTTTGTGAACTATTCTCGAACTATCGATTTTCCACTTAGAAAGTTTTGAATATTTGGTCATAAATAATTTTATCAATTAATCTAGTTCAAAATTATTGAGATGACTCCCCATCGCCAATAAAACCATCTCGCTGCAGTGACCACAAGCGATGATAAATACTATCTGGGTTTTTAATGAGTTCCTGATGGGTGCCAATTTCCGCAATCCTGCCTTGCTCCATGACCACAATCCGATCGGCTTTCATAATGGTTGATAATCGATGCGCGATGATAATTGCTGTCCTGGGCTTGTCCTGCGACCGGACCAAATGCCAAAAGGCTTCCTGAATTACTTTTTCCGACGCAGAATCGAGAGCACTGGTAGCCTCATCGAACACCAAGATTTCCGGTTGCTCCAAAAGTACTCGAGCAATGGCTAGTCTTTGACGCTGACCCCCAGAAAGTTTGATGCCTCGCTCACCCACTATGGTTTGATAGCCTTTGGGCATTTTGTCCACAAAATCACTTACTCGAGCCGCTTCCGCTGCCACATACACTTCTTGCTCTGATGCAGTATGTTTGGCATAGGCGATATTGTAATAAATCGAATTATTAAAAAGCAGTGGGTCTTGGGGCACAATGCCCACTTTCTTGCGAATCATTGTTTTAGTCAACGTTTTAAGATCCGCTCCATCCAGTGTAATCACTCCTTTTTGCGGGTCGTACATACGCATTAACAGTTTGGCAATCGTTGTTTTGCCAGCACCCGAATAACCCACGAGTGCCACGGATTCCCCTCCCGCAATCATCAAATCAAAGTCATTAAGCACGGGTGTCACCTCGTTATCATAGGCAAAGGTCACGTGATCAAAAACAACTTCTCCCCTTGGCTTATCTATGGTCCGAGGGTGGGCTGGATCACTAATGGAAATTTTCTCATCAAGCAATTCAAGGTAGGCTTTTAGGTCAGAATATTTTTTGGCTAACTCGCGCAAATTGAATAAGAAATTCATCATTTTCGGAAACAAGGTCATCGAAAACGTGGTCACCAGTAAAAAATCAGCCAACGTCAAAACGCCAGTGCGCACATCGATAATGGCCATCATCATAATCCCCACCAAAGCCACGTTGATAATGTTGCCTAAAATGACGTCAAAATAACGAAAGGTGAAGAAATAATCCTGCAAGGTTTTGTACCATTGTTGTAGCAAACCAAACAATCGGGCTTGCTCAAATTTTTCATTGGCGAAATATTTAACCGTATCGAAATTAACCAGGTTATCCACTCGAACCGAGGAAACACTATCGTCAACATCATTGAAGAGCTTTCTCTTGGCGATATTGAGTCTGACGAGGAAAAAAGAGACGGTGATACTTAATGCGATCAAGGCAAGGACAAAGACCATATAGGTCCAACGTAGCTGCGAAAAGGCGCTAAACATGACCAGGAAACTAATGAATATAAATAGAAACGACCGATTGAGAATGTCATAGTAGGTAAAAAACGCCTCGTCACCGCGTTTCATGAGACTTATAAGTTTGCCTGAGCTTTTATTGGCGTGGTAGGCAAAATCAAGATTATGAATGTGGGTTAGGACCGCCTGAGTTAAGCTGGTTGAGGTGCGCACCATGTTCTTGTCGGTAATATAGAAAGCAATATTTTCGAGAAGATTACTCACCAATAAAAATGCACCAAAGATGACGATAAGCATCGTAGCTTGATTGAGTTGTTGCGCTTGAACAGCTTGTGTTAACCATTTAACAAAAAAGGGCGCCAAGTTACTCAAGACAAATGCCATGATCATGACACTATTGCCCATCACAAACCAACGAGGTTCAAGAAAAAT
>CAZVUJ010000175.1:0-2634 GCA_964630135.1 uncultured Pseudomonadales bacterium
ATAACTTCTACTTCTCTAGCCTAAAATTTTACTTCGTCACGGCTTCGTAAATTTTCTTGAGCTGGTCTTCGGTATCTTCTGGGTTGCCCTTGAGCACGATCATAATTTTGGTTTGGCGCAGCGACCGGCGCAGGGCCACTTTGGAGTATTTCCCCAAAGCTTCTTCCATCGAAGTTTGCATGAGATCAAGCGCTTTAGACATAATGAGCCGTTGCGGGGTGGGATCGGTTTTGCTGGGCGCTTGATTGGTGGCTGCTTTAAATCGGCGAGCCAACTCTTCAGCCCGGCGCACCGAAGCTGATTCTTTAAGCACGATTTTATAGGCTTCAATCATCGCCCGGGGTTCTTCAATAGCGGCCAAGGCCCGGGCATGACCCTCGGTGATCTGACCACCTAAGAGTCCGTCGATGAGGGCATCGGGTAGGGAAAGCAGGCGCAAACTGTTCGACACATAGGAACCACTCTTGCCTACCCGCTTGGCAATTTCGCTGCTGCTTAAGCGGAACTCACTGGCCAAACGCTCAAACGCTTTGGCCCGTTCTAATGGGTGCAAATCTTCGCGCTGCACGTTTTCGATGAGGGCCATCTCAAGCATTCCTTGAGGTGTGGTTTCTTTGATGACTGCCGGCACCTGGGTAAGCCCGGCAATCTTTGAGGCTCTCCAGCGCCGCTCACCCGCAATAATCTGCAAGCCGGCCGGAGTTTTGGCAATAACCAAAGGCTCCAGCACGCCGTGAGTTTGAATTGATTGCACCAGTTCGGAGAGTGACTCCGCCTTAATGTGACCCCGCGGTTGCAGCGGATTGGGCTGGAGTTGATCAATAGCAATGTGGTGGATGAGTTGGTTATCCATGTGGTTAACGTTTAAGCTACTTACTACCTTATTAGCAGTATTAGCGTACCACGTTTACGATCTTTTTTCCTTGTCGGATGCCGAATTGCACCCTGCCTTCACTCAGGGCAAACAAGGTGTGATCACGGCCCAAACCGACCAGTTTGCCAGGATGCACTTTGGTGCCTTTTTGGCGGACGATGATTTGGCCGGTTTTGATGGTTTGACCGCCAAAGATTTTAACGCCCAAGCGTTTGCCGGGCCTGGTTGAATGCTGCGTGGTTTTACCGGACTGTTTGGTGTGTGCCATAATTAGTCTTTTTTAAACCTATATATCCGCCTCTTAACGGTGGCGGCTGGCCGTCCATACTCGAGGACAGGCAGAATCGGAGTATAGCCTAAGCGCTGTATCCTGTCAATCAAGGCATCGAGGGTTTTGAGTGTGCTACCGCTAACGTATGAGGGCAGCGCGGCCACGATGACGCCACTCGGAGCAAGCAGGTTTCTTAAGCGCTTAAAAGCGCCCAGATACAGCTTGTGCATGCCTTTGAGTTGATTGGCAATTTGAGCCTGATTGATGTGAGGCGGCCCCAAATATCCCTCAAATACGATGGCATCAGCTTGTAGGGTGGCAGGTAGCAGTGCATGATGGACGTCCTGCACAGTCACCTCAAAACTTTTTTCTAGATGGTATTCTTGTTTGAGCCACTCGAGATTTTGCACGGCGTTAGCAACAGCTGTAGTGGAGATATCACTACCAATCACCTCGTGCCCCAGCATCATGGCCTCGGCCAAAATCGTGCCGCTACCGCAAAAGGGGTCATAGAGCCGTGCGGGCGTTGCGTGGGGCAGGGCAAGATTCACTAACATTCGGGCAATTTTGGGTGGCAGCATGCCGCTTTTGGGGTCAATCCGGGGCCGGCCATAATCGCGCTTGTTCCAAGCTTCAATGTCTTGCAGGGTTAGAATCTTAATCACATCTTCACCAACAATGCAGTATTCACTAGTATTGCTCATTGCTACCGAAAGATAGGCCGATTTTGCTAAACGATAACTGACCACGTGATCGAGCGCCAGTGCTTCACGCTTGATCGTTTTAGCTACTGCCTCCAAGGGATAATTTGGTTGTATGGCCGACAAGGTAAAGCGGCGCTGCGCGCTCACTGTAAGATCATGGGCAATAGTGGTGGCAAGATCTGTATTAGGTGAAACTTTTATACCGATTTTGACACAGCCACCCAATCGTTCTTGAAGTGACTCAATGGGTAATGCTTGCTTGCTCGTTACCTGGGCAAAGGGAATCGTGTCAAACGCAACCTGGGAGGCAGGAAAATGTGCCCCAAGGTACGTGGATAATTCTTCACGGGACAAAGCTTGGGCAGCGCCCAAGAGGAAATAATAGGTGTAGGAACCCATGGAAATAGTTATTTAGCTTTTGTTTTGACGACAGGCTTTTTAGCGGGAGCTTTTTTAGCAGTAGTTTTAGCTGCTTTGGCAGCCACTTTTGCGGTTTTAGCCGGTGCTTTCATTGTTACTTCAGCCTTTTTCTCAGTTTTGGGAGTTGCCTTTTTAGCCAAAGCTACGGCTTTTCTGCTCCCCACGCTGACAAGTTCAAGAACCGTTTGCCCCTGGCGGTGACCATTGACTTTGCGGTAACGGGATTTGGCAGTGAATTTGCCCACCCGGACTTTGTCGCTCAAAAGATGTTTGATCACTTTGTAGGTTACGGTGTCCGGCAGTGTTGGCTTACCCAGAAGGAGATCTGTATCTTTGATAGCGAGGGCTTTGCCGAGGGCAATACT
>CAZVUJ010000176.1:0-2599 GCA_964630135.1 uncultured Pseudomonadales bacterium
AGCAAAATTATCAGGATTTCGGTCATAGCTTTGGAATTCTCTGAATTACGGTTAGTGTAGGTGTTTCTAGCAGTATGCCGGGTCTTCCTGAAGATTCATAAATAAATGTACCAGCTTCCTCAAAACCAAGCCGGTGATAATATTCGAGCAATTCGATAAGTTCAGGAGAAGTGTCGCATCGTAAATATTTTTTTCCTTTTCGGGCGGCTTCGGCTGCAGCAAACTTTATAAGTCTCAAGCCTGAGCCAGGTGGGGCTTTTTCGGGATCTTTAGCCAGCTGGTGCAGATAAATAGCAAGGTTGTCTTTAGAAGCATCACCCCATACTTCATCTTCTGAATCAATCGCCATAACCGCAGTAATTGCGTCTTGGCTATCCCTCAAAACATACGTACTGCCGCTCTCAATGTATTCCTGAAGCTGGCCATAAACCACATCCCACTTAGTCCACTGCGGAATACCAGAGATTTCGATGGAGTATTGATTAGCCTTCTGCAGGAGCTCCTTGAGCATCTCAAAATCACTCATAGTTGCGACTGAAATATTGTTTGAGCTAGATTTTATAGACACTGCTTTGCCTATAAAAATAGTACCCGACGACCATTCGTCGTCGCAATTTCAGCAAGGGCGTCTAGGTCGTATATGCGCTGTGCTTGAAGCAATATTTTAAGCTCATTCCACATATCCCCGTCCGTAAATGGCGTATATATATCCTGAATTCCGTCTGTTCCAATAGCTACTGTAACTCCTGCATCAATCATCTCCTTAACGGGTGTAATGGAGTTATGAATTGGCCCATTAATATCTTCAGAATGGCCAGCAATCCAGCTGTTATCAATCCAGGCACCCGGACAGCTAATTACCATAACGTCAGCTGCTTTCATTTTTTTGTATAATTCATCACGGTAAGCCTTGGGTTGAGAGCCGACAGAAATACAGTGAACTGCTACGACTTTGCCTTGATAGCCGTGTTCGATTGTTTTATCAACCAATAGCTCTGTGTCGCGTTGCTCGGGATGATTAAGCTGATCGACATGGACATGCAGCGGCTTACCGCCGTTCTTTTTAGCAGCTTCAAATAAGATGTCCAAATGTTCGGCTTCATGACCTGGGTCTTTTTCTGGAAGCCCACCAATGAAATCAACAAACTCGGCACCGATCTCGAACCATTTACGTGCTTCAGGATCAATTACGCCTTTTACAACTTGATTGATAAATTTTATTTCTATTTTGTCCCGATAATTTTCACGAAGTTTCTGGGCTGCTTTTATGGCTTTATCTTCAATCACAGGATCCGCATCTATGAATGATCCAAGAGCTTGAGCTCCTTGGCTAATCATGTCGTCAGTTACTCTTGCCATATGCTCATATATATCTTGGACACTGGCTTTTCGCTTAAAATCGTCAGAGTAATCCCACTTCTTTTTGAATGTGTCATCAGTTAACTTGAAATTATCCTCATTCAAAATAAATGCTCGGTCAATATGAGCGTGAGCATTCACCCAGCCACCATTAGCTTTTATCTTGTCGAGCAGAATTTGTTTTGGGTTCATTTGTTGCCAAGCCATTATTTCTACTCTAACACGTTAATTAGGCAATGGATGCCGCCGCCGGCTTTTTTGAATTCGCTGACGTCAACTTCATGTGTGGTTAGGCCCAGTTTCTTAAGGTTTTTGTGGAATGATTTTGGAGTGCCTTTTGAAATAATAATGTCTTTGCCCGAAACAAATGAATTCGCCGCGTAGGCATGGACAGCCACATCACTAAGTTCGATTAATTTCGGGACCAATCGCTTGAGAATATTCTGTGAGTTTTTTGAAAAAGCTGCGGGGTAATAAAAAGCCGTGTCGCTGTTTATCGGCAATAATGCCATGTCCAGATGATAAAAATATGGGTCAACCAGTCTGAGTGGGATTACGTCGACTTCAAGTTTACGTGCCAGTTCTTCGCAACTGCTGACGCTTGCCCGGAAGCCGGTACCGACAAACAGCATATCCCCGCAAAATAGAGTGTCGCCTCCTTCGAAAGGAAACATATTGGATAGCGCCCTGACTTTAAAGCCATGCTGACGAAACCAATCACGGGAATATATTCGTTCTTTTTGCCGTTGAGTAAACCTGAAGTTGGCCAATAATACTTCGCCATTTCGAACGATGCCTTGATCCGTCGCAAAAACCATATCTGGGACGTCTTCCTGCTGATCAATCACTTCAACTTTGATGTTTAGCGACTTGAGAATCTTTACCAGATCTTCCCACTGGCGCAGAGCGTTGTCCGCGTTAACCGTATATGGCTTCATGTACGGGTTAATTACATATTCAACGTTAAAGTGGGTGGGGCGGCAGAGTAGGACACGTTTTACTGACGCCGAACCCATAGGCTATACCTTGGCTTTGGTAAGTTTCGCGACCATTTCCTGGGCGACAGAAACGGAAGTAATCAGCGGCGTGTTGGACTTAACGGCTTTCTCGCGGATGATTTGTCCATCCGTTTTTTCTTTGGGTTTGCCAGTTGTTGAATCTTTAGTAGTTGGAATATTTATGATGACATCGAAGCGACGGGCATCAAGCAGATCGGATAGATTTAGTTTAAGTTCAGGGC
>CAZVUJ010000177.1:0-2587 GCA_964630135.1 uncultured Pseudomonadales bacterium
CAGACAGGGAGATCCCTGCGTTATATCGCTTATCGCAGAGATTCCTCGACAAGCTCGGAATGACAACGATGTGTCACATGTAAAGGCGAAACTCGTGTCCATAAAAAAGCATTCTTACCGAAAGCACGTTATGCACGCACACATTCTCGTGAGTGATCCGGAAGCAGGCTTAGCCTATGTGAATACGCCAAGCGATGCCTTTGCTGCGGTCAACCAGCTTGATTATCTGGAAATAGCCCCTCAATTGTCCATCGGCATCGAAGCCGTACGCGAAGCCCAGTTATTTTTTATAACCCCCCCGCTCAAAAGCTCGCTTAAAAGACTTGTCATCGTAGAAGCCCACACCATGACGACTGAAGCCCAAAACAGCCTGCTCAAAACACTGGAAGAACCGCCGCCGTATGCTCAAATTATTTTGATCACTCCCTTTCTTGATTCGCTCCTGGCAACAGTTCAATCGCGCTGTCAAATCACCAAGCTTCGCACTGCCGCTGCAGTCAGTGATGCTCACGGCGTTGAATTATCAACCTTGCTCGATCAAGCAGGTATCAGCCAGAAAATTTCCTTGGCCCAAATCCATGCCAAATCCCGTGATGACACACGCAAGGTGCTTCAGGCTTTATTACATTCCCAGGAAGAAGTCCTAAGAGCCGGGCAAAATCCCCGTGCCCTGCACCGGCTTGAAGCGTTACTTCAAGCACTTGCTTACGTGCAAGCTAACGTCAATTATCGCTTGGTGGTAGAAAAGGTGTTTTTCAGTTGGTAGGTTCTCATGTAACTGTTCAGACTCCTGATATAAAACAATCCTCACTGAGTGTCATTCCCGAGGAGGCATCCGCCAGTTGGCGGAGTGCCTGCATCGGGAATCCATGTTGCATGTAATAGTCCAGGTTAAACATCTATTTCCTATCTAAAGTCTGAAGCGTTACGTTCTCATTCGCATTTTGACATTTATAAGACTTCGGGATAGAGTCTATGAAGCATATGAGCACACCACACTACACTGCTTCTGACATCAAAGTTCTGGAAGGCCTAGAGCCGGTGCGCAAGCGCCCGGGTATGTATATTGGCTCCACCGACGTGCGCGGTCTTCACGAGCTGGCCAAAGAAATTATTGATAATTCAGTCGATGAAGCCATTGCCGGCTATGCCAAGCATGTCTGGGTTTTCATGCATGAAGACGGCTCGATCTCGGTTCACGATGACGGCCGCGGTATCCCCACCGATATGCACTCATCCGGTGTTTCGGCATTGGAAGTGGCCATGACCAAACTCCACGCCGGTGGCAAATTCGAAGAAACCGCCTATCAAGCCTCGGGTGGCTTGCATGGTGTGGGTGCCTCAGCTGTTAACGCGCTTTCCAGTTGGTGCCGGGTTGAGGTCAGACGAAGCAAGGACATATTTGCGCAAGAATACAAAATCGGCGTACCTCAATTTGGCGTCAAAATCCTCTCTGAAACTGAAAGCAAAGAATCACTTTCAACAACACTTGTTCCTCATATTAGCAAGGGTACTTCAACGCAATTTGTGCCCGACGCTTCAATTTTCAAAACCACGACGGAATTCTCTTTCAAGACACTGGTTAACAAGATTCGCGAGCGGGCATATTTAGTGGCCGGTTTGACGTTTCATATTTACAACCTCAAAACCAAGCAAGAACTCCACTTCTATTTTGAAGGTGGCATCAAATCACTGGTGGTCCACCTTAATAAAAACAAAAAAGTGCTGCATCCGGCCATTCATGTCAAAGGCCAAGAAACGGTTGAGGGCGTGCCCATTGGCGTTGAAGTCGCTTTGCAATATACCGACTCGTTCACCGAAAACGCTTTGAGTTTTGCCAACGTCATCAATACGTACGACGGCGGCACCCACTTGACTGGCTTTCGCATCGCCCTCAATAAGTCACTCAAAGCCTATGCCACTAAGCAAGGGCTTATTAAAAACGAAAAAGACAGCTTTACGGCCGATGACCTCAAGGAAGGATTAACGGCGGTCGTGTTTATTCAAATGTCCGCGAATGAAATTCAGTTTGAGAGCCAAACTAAAGCTAAACTTAATAACCCCGAAGCTCAGTCTGCCGTGTACCAAGTCGTCAAAGCCAAATTTGATGAGTTTCTCGAAGAGCACCCCCAGATTGCCCGCCAAATTATTGATAAAGTTATGTTGGCGGCTCGCGCTCGCATGGCGGCTCGCGCTGCCAAAGACGCGGTGGTGCGCAAAGGAGCACTGGAGGGTTCGTCATTACCTGGCAAGTTAGCTGATTGTCAATCGAGGGAACCATCGAAATCCGAAATCTATATCGTTGAGGGCGATAGCGCCGGCGGCACCGCCAAGCAAGGCAGGGACCGCAAATTCCAGGCCATTTTCCCGTTGCGGGGAAAAATTTTGAACACCGAGCGCGCTCGACTTGACAAAATGGTGGCCTCCGAAGAAGTCAAAAATTTGATTATTGCCCTGGGCACAGGTGTTGGGGACACATTTAACCTGCAAAAACTGCGCTACCACCGCATCATCCTGATGAACGATGCCGATGTGGACGGCGAACACATCACCACACTCGGACTTACTTTTTTCTATCGTCATTTGC
>CAZVUJ010000178.1:0-2581 GCA_964630135.1 uncultured Pseudomonadales bacterium
AATCCCTTGGGAGATCCCATGGTGAAACTGCAACTGGATCATATTCTTTCTTGTCTAACTCCGTATGAAACAGATATTCTCAAGCATGAATCCCACTACAAAACACTTGAACCGAATCATGTCCTAATCAGTCTGGGTTTTGTCATTCTCCATCCATCGGGGAATCACTTGTTCAACTCATTAGTATCGCAACATCTCCAAACCAAACATACGCAAGAATTGCCTCCTAAAGAGAAAGCGCTCTTGGGCATACTGCAACAACATGCACCCGATTTCGTGGCTAAGGATGAATTGATTGAGAGCATTTGGAATAATACCAGAGATGGAGGCTCTGAATGGGCTCTAACCGCACTTTTGTATCGCTTAAGAAAGCATCCTTCGTTTATCGCAACTGGAAATACGATTGTGACCTACAAAAAAAGAGGGTATGCGCTTGTTGAGTCTGATTAGTTCACGCTTTTTAAAGCGCGCTGGCGCAGACGATAAGGGAAATACAGTGGTATGAAGTCATTATTATGTCATTGGTATGAGCTTGCTCGATGTATCCAGTGATCTACGGAATAACAACAGCCACAAGCGACAAAAAGAAGAGAACTTCATTAGAACCAGTGTGTTCCAGGTATAATGACTATATGAGGTGGCGTGCTTTTACCATTGAATACTTTTTAGTTTCTTTAATCATCTTCACTATCCCCTTCAATTGGTTTTTGAAAGGGGAAACCGATAGTGCTTTCTTGAGGGGAATTCAAATTGATTACCTTTTGCTGAAGCTGTATCTACAAGATATTTTATTGCTTTGCCTGGGAATATATTTATTGTACTCATATCGAAGCAGCATTAGTCAATGGTTGGCTCGAAACGCTGCGTCTATAAAGAGGGCGGCCCAAGCACAGCCGAATACGTGGGCCCTAACGATTAGAAGAGTCCAGATTAGCTCTTTCATAAACTGCCACCTGCCACTTAGTTTGATGGGGCTGATACTAGTCACTGGCTTTAAGTCACTGGCTGTTAATCAATTAAGCACCTACATGAGCATGTGGCAGTTAATAAGCGCCACTGGCTTTGCTTACCACCTCCATAAGCGCTTTACTTATAAACAACTTGTGAGCTTCATCTGGAAACCTTTAGCGCTATCGGCACTTATGCAAGCGTGTATTGCTCTATACCAATTTATCCAGCAAAAATCGATACTTGGATACATATTATTTGGAGAAATCAATCTTTCTTTACCTGGATCAATAGCTCGTGAGTCGGTCTTGGGGGTAATGCGCGTGCTCCCCTATGGCACACTGCCCCATCCTAATGTGTTGGCCGGGTTTTTGGGGCTCGTCATCCTGATTGCCCTAGTCAATTTCTCCAATTTAAAGCGTCTAGGGCTAAAAACTAGCCTACATTATATTTTTCTAGGTCTTTTATTTTTGGTTATTCTACTTACCCATTCCTGGCTAGCTATTGCGGGGATAGTTCTTCTATTTTTTGTGATTTTATTTTCTAGCAAATACAAATACTTTTTGCTAATTTGCCTTTATGTAATTATCAATCTAACATATGTATTGCTACCAAAATGGTTAAATTATCAATCAAAAGAGCTAGTTAGTAATTACTCTATTATAAGACGAGTTAAACTGATGGAAGCAGGCCAAAAGGTGTTGGCAGACCATTTTTGGTTCGGCACTGGCTTCAACCAAAGCTTACATCCAATGCACACTACCTATGCATCTACGAGTCCGGCTGAATTTATGCAACCCATTCATTCGATATATATGCTCTGGACTGTCGAAACAGGCGTGGTTGGGGCCGCATTACTTGGTGTCGTGCTGCTAAGCGCGCTGGCTTCTCCAAAGAAGCACACTCTGGTGTTTAGCCCCGCAAAATCAATAAAACGGCCACATCCCCGCGAGTCTCGCACTTTGCGCTTGCGCCATCTCGAGCATGTCGACCTGTCTGTCGACAGACACGGAGATCCCTGCGGCATAAAACACATCTTAAAGAGATTCCTCGGCAAGCTCGGAATGACAATACTACCCATTGAGTACCAGAGCAAAACTCGCGATGCTTACCTGAAGCCCGCTTTACTCCCTCTGTTCTTTCTTCTTTGGGTGGGTAGCTTCGATCATTACCTTTTAACCCTGCGTCAGGGCCAATTAATGCTGGCCCTTGGCCTGTCTCTGGCGACTTCTCTCCATAAAGGGGACCAAAAAACCAGAATATAACTAACTTTATTCCAGCCGTTTCAGGACTTGCACACTGCACTTTTCATTCCTTGAGGAGAGGTAACGCGAGAGCCGAGTTAGACTCGGAGAAGCCTGCTTGTCTTGCCCTTTTTAGAAGCTTCATGCGAAGGAGGGCATCGGGAATCTATATAGTGCCAATTACGAACTTCACTCTAAGTAAAGTGGGCTTAGTTAGCATTCCTGAGAATCGAGTCAAACTCGGTGCATCGGGAATCCAGACTCAAGATTAAAGACACTGGATCCTTTGCTTTCTTGTCCTTCCGAAGCTTTAGCGTAGCGAGGAAAGCGAGGATAACAAAAAAGCACTATATTGCCCGATATGAATTTCGTCATTGACACTACCCTAG
>CAZVUJ010000179.1:0-2567 GCA_964630135.1 uncultured Pseudomonadales bacterium
GAGCAAGCGCATTTTGCTCAGGTGCAAAACACCGCTGAATTGGGCCGTGACCCCAAAGGAACAAACGATCTATCTCAAGAAGTCTTAGAGAGCGAGCGCGTTTTAGGGACCTTGCGTGATGAGCGTGGGAATAACCAATATACGGGCAACTCCCAGTTCAATCTGTCCTATATCCCGGGATACGAAGGGGCGCGGGAAAAGCAATTAAAAAGCTTGCCCGTAGAGGCAAGGAAAATATATTTGGCTCATGAGTCACCGCGGTATCCGCCACTTTTTTATTGGTATAGTGCCGTGTGGTATCGGGCAGCATATGGCTTAGATCTCTTTAGCCGTGTGCTAGCAGTGCGAATGGGGTCGGCAGTTTTGTTTTTAGCTATTGTGTATGGGGCGTTTAAAATTGGACAGGAGCTTTTCCCGCACAAAAAACGTGCAGCCTTGACACTCGCTACGTTGGTTGCTTTTCAGCCGATGCTGATGTTTGTTTCAAGTGGGATTAATAACGATACGCTCGTCACCGTGCTGGCAACTGGTATAACCTTAACCTGCCTTCGTATAGTGCGGCTAGGTGTGTCCATGAAGCGGGTAGTGCTCTTGGGATTATTATTTGCCTTAGGCATGTTTACCAAACAAACGGTGTTTTTACTAATACCGCTTATAGGCATCACTTTCTTGAGTGCTTACCGTAAGCATCGCGGCAGTTTACACAAACTGGTGCTTGTAGCCCCTGTATCGGTTGGCGGTTTAGGTTTGGTATATGGCTTGCTCAAACTTTTCAATCAAGGCTTCTGGCTGCCCTATTGGCCACTTTCCCTTCAAGCTATGATTGAGAGTCCAGATTTCATGCCCGCATTACAGGGATTACTTGCGCGCCTCTATCGCGAAACTTTGCCTTGGTATTGGGGCGTATTCAAGTGGCTCGGGGTGGTGTTTCCGCTTCCTTTGCTTCGATTATTGAAAGCAGCAATGCTCATAAGTTTCTTGGGTTGGGGAGTCTATGGTTTTAAGTGTATGGCCACAAAAAATAGAAAGGAGAATAACACCGCGTGGATCACTTTGATTCTGGGGAATAGTGGCTATGCACTGGGGCTCTTGGCTTGGGAATTGTCGGCTATCTTGAAAAACGGTTTTGGCCACGGCATTCAAGGCAGGTATTTCTTTTCCCTGATCGTATCACAGCTGGCGTTGCTTTACTTCGGGTGGCTGCAGGTGGTTCCGCGGACATGGCAGTCCTGGTTTAACCGGTTGCTTACCCTAGGTTTTATCGGACTGAACTTTTATGGTCTATGGTATGTATTGGGTCACTACTACTCATTTCTGCCCCTTGCGGTCTTTGTTCAGCACTTATCTCAGTATAAAGCCTCAATTGCCAAGTGGCCTTGGATTGCGGGCTTGCTCGGCGCTTGGTTACTGTCAGTGCTTTGGTTTGTTAAATCAAATTGGAGACAAAATTCTCAATGAGCCCTTTGCCTGAACAGCGCTTAGTCTACCTCGATTGGTTACGCTCGCTAGCTATTATTGGGGTCGTGTTTATCCACACCTTTGACCCTTTTGTCACTCAGCCCTGGGGTCAGGTTGTTTCGGCCTGGCAAATAGCTCTCGCTGGCTTAGCTCGATTCGCAGTACCCTTGTATGTGATGATCAGTGGGGCATTGCTGTTGGGCAAGCGCGAACCAATAAGCGCGTTTTACACTAAGCGCGTTAACCGAGTCGTTATCCCGTTGCTCATTTGGTCAGGGATTTTTTTGCTGTGGTATTCCTGGAGTGACCCCGCTTTTAATTGGTACGAGGCATTGTTTCGGTTGTTTGTCTTTGGCCAGCCGTTTTATCTGCTCTTTGTTTTGGTGGGTCTGTATGCCATCACGCCTTTCGTGCGCACTTATATTCACGCTGCCTCGTCGAGCGAATTGCTTTGCGCGACCGCATTGTGTTTAGGTTTAAGCTCAAGTGTGTCTCTGTTGCAAGAGTGGCTCATTGCCCCGAGAAATATTTTGCCCCTCTTTTCCCTTAATTACTTTGTCTTTTTTATTGGTTATTACCTTGCTGGTTACGTGCTGCATCACGAAAAAGTTAAGTCAGCGCAAGCATGGGCATGGCTTGTTGGCGGGTATGCGGCCACCGTTTTAGGTAGTCTATGGTTCTCACAAAAATTTGGCGTCACTCCTAAAGGCCTCGTATGGTGGGGATATCTCACTCCGAATGTTATAGCCATGAGTTTAGGGGTATTTGTCGTGATCAAGAACCTAGCTTCTAGGATCGTGCCCACGAATCGTATTCGTGCCTGTGTGTTTCTGCTAGCAGGCAGCTCGTTGGGCATATATTTTATCCATCAGTTGCTGCTTGATGTGTCGGTAAGGTACCAGCTGATAACCGAGTGGTCGCCCGTTGTTTCTATCTCAGTCTTTATGTTGGCTTTATTGGTATCTCTCTTGCTTGTACAACTGCTGAAAAGATCTCGCAAGTTGGCCCACGTGTTAGGTGTTTAAAAAAACTTGATGATTATTAATGCAGCGTCATTGATACCAATGCGGTAGGATCCAGAAGTTTTTGACAATAAGTAGCACATAGCC
>CAZVUJ010000180.1:0-2567 GCA_964630135.1 uncultured Pseudomonadales bacterium
TAATGCGGCCTGGTTTTGGGCCAGAATCAAAGCCCGTACAAAAATGCTAGGTTATTTTGATCATGGATTTGCAGGAATTGCTGAAGCGATGGTATCGGTGCTCACGCAAAAGGGTGTAGCCATGCTCTATGGCTGTCAAGTCGAGAAACTGCTTGATCAGCCAAGCGGAAAAATAGCGATTCGCTATAACCAAAATGGCAAGAAGCAGCAACTTTTAGCCGACCAAGCACTAGTAACGTTGCCCGCACATCAAGTGATAAAGCTGGTTGATTCTTTGCCTCAAGCGTTGCACGCCAAACTAGCGAAGCTACAGTCTTTAGGTGCCATTACCGTAATTTTAGAGCTCAATAAGCCACTCTTCACCCAAGGGTGGTATTGGGTAAATATTAATGATCCTAAGCCCTTTTTGGCGGTTGTGGAGCACACACATTTTGTTGATGCGAAGCACTATAACAATAAATCAATTGTGTACGTGGGTAAATATTTGTCCCTGGACGATCCACTTTTTGCTGCCAGCGATGAAGAGATAGTGCAATTGTTTACCAATAATTTGACAACTATTCCTGATACCAATCCTCTTTCGATTTCTCGTTCCTGGGTGAATCGGGCTCCATTTGCCCAGCCCATTGCACCAATAAACCAGAGTCAAAATTTACCACCTCAAGTGATCTGGCCGGGAAAATTATACTGGGCAAGTATGCAACATATTTATCCTTGGGATCGAGGGACAAATTTTGCCGTTGGAGCTGGGGTACGCATCGCTCAAAAAATGAATGAAGCACCGCCTGTGCGAACCTCATGAAGCTATCTCATACACCCGACCTCACAATGAAATTAAGTAAATCTTTACCAGATCTTCTCGTGGCACTGATGATAGCGGTTTTTAGTTTTTGGCTCATGACCTCGACATTCAAATACGCTAATGGTAATTTTTTGATTTCCAGTCGTTTGTGGAGTGATTTTGGAGCTCATTTGCCCTTAATTCGATCCTTCTCACGAGGGGACAATTTCCCGCCTCAATATCCACACTTTGCCAACGAACCGATTCAATACCATTACGGATTTTATCTCGCATCTGGTTTATTAGAAAAATTTGGCCTACCTATTGACTGGGCAGTAAACTTGCCCAGTTTTTTTGGTTTTGCACTGTTGTTGTGGATGATATATGCCATTACTTATCAATTGACTGGCAAACGTATTGCAGGAATTATCGCTCTCGTGCTCTTTGGCTTTAATGGGTCGCTAACCTTTGTTGACTATTTCAAAGAGAATGGCATAAACATGCACAGCATCGCTTCGATTCCCTCACTCCAAGAGTTTGTTAATTTTGGGCCGTGGAACGGAGATCACATCAGTGCATTTTGGAACTTAAATATCTACACCAACCAACGGCATCTTGGTTTAAGTTACGCCTTGGTATTGGCTATGCTCTGGCCAATAATTGCCAGAAAAATTTCTCAAAAATCAAAAAAAGCATCGCTTGCTTGGGTGGTAACGGTGATAGCGATAAGCCTTGTGAGTCCGCTTATTCACAAGGCAATCGTGCCCATTACTACTGTCGTTTTTGTGTGCTGGGGGCTTTTTTACCCACGGCAATTGCGCTATATTCTGCCGCTTGTGGGTATGATGTTGTTGGTCAGTATTCCATTGTATCGGCACGTTACTCCCTTTGCTGAAACGCTAAAGATAAACCCCGGCTATTTAGCACAAGGAAATTCATTTTTTGATTGGATTACTTACTGGATTTGGAATGTGGGCGCCTATGTTGTCGTCATTCCCTTGGCTTTTTTTATTTCAAATCGAAAAATTAAAGCGTTGGTGATGGCCTCGATTATTTTGTTTGCGGCTGCAAATATCTTTCAAATGAGCACTGACATGATAAATAATCATAAGCTCATTAATTTTGCCTTGGTGGTTTGGGCAATAGTGGTTGCAGACTTTGTTACTCGAGTTAGCAAGCTTAAGCTACTTGGAATCCCCTTGAGTTTCGGCATGATCTGTATCATGAGCTTTTCGGGTATCTTAGATATGGCGCCGATTATTAATGATCGGCTCATTACTTTGGCCGATGCAGCTCATTCTCCCACTCAAAGATGGATTCTCCAAAATACACCGAAAGAAGCCATTTTTCTGTCGAGTCATAAATTTTATAATCCAGCAGCGTTGGCAGGGAGATTGCTTTACTTTGGATACAGTTATTTTCCGTGGTCAATGGGTTATGATATTGCAGATAGGGAAATATTTTCGCGAGAGATTTTTGCTCCTACCACCACGTTCGAAAAAAGTTGTGAAATGCTCATTGAGAATGAGATTGAGTACGTGATCATTTCATCGGGAGCAGGTGAGATTGGGGATACGAATGTGCAAGTGTCAAGCATTGTTCAGTCATTTAAACCAGCATATCGAAACGAAGTCGAGAACCATACTATTTATTCGGTGAGCACTAACTGCACAAACGTATGAAACCACAACCCAAACAACTCCTAAGAATTGGCTTCGACCTTGATGGAGTACTTTTATATAATCCTACCAGAACGGTGCGACCGTTGGTTTCTTTTGTCAAAAAG
>CAZVUJ010000181.1:0-2552 GCA_964630135.1 uncultured Pseudomonadales bacterium
GATTTAGCTGACCCCAGCTTTACATCTTCCTGCGGCACCACAAACTCTTTTTCTTCGTATTCACCCCGGGCCACATCAACCGTGCTGGCTAATTTCAACTGGCCTTTACATAGCTTCAACTTGGTATGAATCGGGTCGGGCAGGGGCGGCAGTGTGCCTTTAATCACATACTCGGTGCGTTTGGCAAACCCATCGTGTTCCGGATATCCTGAAACCGTATCTACCTGGACTGCTTCAACGTTTCCCGGTATAACCCATCCCTTGGTAGGCCGATCTTTCAAAGCGCGGACCATAATCCGTCGCCAAATAGGCGAGGCGCCGGTCACCCCCGAGGCCACTTGTTTCATGGGGCTATTATCGTTGTTACCTACCCAAACGCCGGCTACGACGGTATTGGTCCAGCCTACCGTCCAGTTGTCACGTTTATCGTTGGTGGTGCCGGTTTTAACGGCCACGCTGTCGCCCATATTGAGGTAGGAGTTAGCACCAAAAGAAAGCAAGCGCGCGTTATTATCCGAGAGCATGTGGTTAAGAAGAAAGGCATGCCCGGGATCAACCACTTGCTTACCCGCAACACTCTTGTGCTCATAGAGCTTGTTGCCATTGCGGTCCAGGACTTCGAGGATCGAAACAGCTTCGGTTTTGGTGCCACCATTGGCCAGCGCCGAATACGCACTAACAGTGTCTATCAAGCGCACCTCTCCACCTCCCAAAGTCACGGCTAATCCAAACCGACTCATGTTTTCGCGGGTTGGCTCCAGCGTGGTGAAGCCCAGATCATAGGCGGTTTGCAGCATTTCTTTCACCCCCACCAAGGCGAGCATCTTAACTGCCGGAATATTAAGCGATGAGCCCAGGGCAAAGCGCATCTGGACGGGACCGCGATAGCTGCCATCATAATTAACCGGTTTATATGGTTTTTGCGCGTTTTCACCCGGAAATTCGGTGGGCACGTCCATAAACATATGCGCTGGCGTGTAATTCTTTTTAAGCCCCGTGAGGTAAGTCACCGGCTTGATCGATGAACCAGGCTGGCGCAATGAGAGCGTCACGTTAACTTGGCCATCGTAATCCTTAGCGAAATAGTCCTTTGATCCCACCATTGACAGAATTTCGCCGGTGTTGGGATCAACCACCAGTGCCGCTCCATTACCAATGCCTGATGCGGCTACTTTGCCAATTTCCTCCGTCACGATTGCCTGAGCCTCCTGGTGCAAGGGGTAATCCAACGTTGTTTTGACTTGCAAACCACCGCTTTGAACGAGTTCCTCACCAAACATTTTTTCTAATTGCTCCTTAACATACAGCACAAAATGAGCGGCTTTGATGCTGGTTAACCGTTGGGTAAATTGATGACTTTTGAGTTCTTCTAGTGTCTGCGTTTCCTGTTCTTGGGTGATATAGCCGTCTTCACGCATCCGAGCCAAAACATGCTGCGTCCTGTTTTTATACGCTTCCGGATTATTGCCAAAGGGGGCAAAATAGGAAGGCCGCTGGGGAAGTCCGGCCAAAATCGCCGATTCAAGCAGGTTCAAGTCCTTCACTGCCTTGCCGAAATATTGCTGGGCCGCTGTGGCTACTCCCCAAGCAGTGCCGCCATAGGGCGCTTCGTTCAAATACATCAAAAGAATTTCGTCTTTGTTATAGCGGCTCTCAATTTGCACCGACAGGATAAACTCTTTGATTTTGCGCGGCAGGGTTTTTTCGCTGGTCAACAACACATTTTTGACCAGTTGTTGGGTTAAGGTTGAGCCTCCCACCTTTTGACCCTTGAAGACATTGGTGTAGACGGCCCGCAAAATGCCCTGAGGATCAAAGCCCCCGTGCTCATAAAAATTCTTGTCCTCCACGGCAATTGTGCCTTGCTTCAGGTAGTTTGGTATTTGATCCAGCGTGACCGGGGTGCGCTGTTGATCGACGAAGATTTCATACAGCAGCTCATCGTTGCGGTCCTTGATTTTGGTGGCAAAGCCCGCTTTGCGCACAATTTTATCCGGCTGGGGCAAACTCCGGGCAAACCAGGCAAAAGCGAGTGCTAGCACCAGTGATCCGGCAATGGTGGACACCAGAGCGAAAATGGCCAGGTTTCGCAACAATTTAGCACGGGTGAGCTGACTGGAAAAAAGCGACCGGCCTTGTTGCCAACGATCACGGCTGAATCGAAGCTGGCGTTTTTGCTGCTTGCGTCGCCATATTTGATCCCAGGACATAGTTCAAACCTCCACCTCAATTGTAGCCCCAACAAAGAGAGATGAGTATAGCAACTTACTCTCTCAAGCACCAGTTCTCGCTAAACCCCCCTACAGTTGTCACGTCCACAATACAGTACTGTCATCCTGATCCCGAGTGAAACTCGAGAGAAGGATCAAGCGTAAGCGAAAAACAACGCTATGCTAGATCCTTCACTTGGGCTTAGCCAGGTTCAGGATGACTGTGCCAGTAAGAAGGGTAGGTGCGTCAGCCAGCTCTGTCCTGCAGAAGCTGAGATACATCGGTAACACTCATGCTAGACTGGATTTCACAAGTCAATAAATGCAATGAAAGAGAAGCAG
>CAZVUJ010000182.1:0-2547 GCA_964630135.1 uncultured Pseudomonadales bacterium
CCAAAACCGGTGATACTCTAACCGATGAAGCTCACCCTATCTTGTTTGAAGGTATCGAATTTACTGAGCCGGTTATTTCGCTGGCCATTGAACCCAAAACCAAAAACGACCAAGAACGGATGGGATTGGCCCTTAGTAAACTGGCCGAAGAAGACCCCACGTTCAAAATCAAAGTCAATCAGGAAACCGGTCAGACCATTATTTCGGGCATGGGTGAACTGCACCTTGATATCTTGGTCGATCGCATGAAGCGCGAATTCAAAGTGGAAGCCAACGTAGGCAATCCCCAAGTGGCCTATCGAGAAACGGTTAAAAAGACGGCTCAAGCCGAGGGCAAATATATCCGCCAATCGGGGGGCCGCGGTCAATACGGACACTGCTTGTTGCGCATTGAACCCAAGGGCAGAGGCGAGGGTTTTGAATTCAAAAACGAAATTACCGGTGGGGCCATCCCCCGGGAATTTATTCCGGCTGTTGAAAAAGGCGTTAAAGAGGCCATGGAAAATGGTGTGCTGGCTGGCTACCCCTTGGTTGATATGCTCGTAGCCTGTTATGACGGCAGTTTTCATGACGTTGACTCATCGGAAATTGCGTTTAAAATTGCCGGTTCCATGGCACTGCAACAAGCGGCACGCCAAGCAGATCTGGTATTGCTGGAGCCCGTGATGTTGGTGGAGGTTACGACTCCCGATGACTTTATGGGGGATGTGATCGGTGATTTATCGTCCCGCCGGGCTCAAATTCAAGAGACTAAAATGAGGGGCAATTCACGCATTATTACCGCCCTTGTGCCCTTGGCAGAGCTATCGCGCTATGTTACAATACTGCGCAGTCTCAGCCAAGGAAGAGCGAATGCTTATATGGAACCCAGTCACTACGATGAGGTTCCTTCCCAGATTGCTGCTGTTCTGATTCAAGCCAAGACCAAAGTGTCTTAAGGCAGAATGGCCGGGTATTTAGTTGAGAGCAAGCTATCGGACAGGCGTTATTAGTTATTACCAATCTTGTAAGGAGCATCATGGCAGACAAATACGTGCGCACTAAACCACATATTAATATCGGTACCATCGGCCACGTCGACCACGGTAAAACCACACTGACTGCGGCTATTACGACCACGTTAGCCAAGGATGGGTTAGCTCAAGCCAAAGGCTATAACGATATTGATAATGCTCCTGAGGAAAAAGCTCGTGGAGTCACGATCAACGTTTCTCACATTGAATACGAAACTAAAAATCGTCATTATGCCCACATTGATGCTCCTGGGCACGCCGACTATATCAAAAACATGATTACCGGTGCCGCTCAAATGGATGGTGCCATTTTGGTGGTGGCTGCGACCGATGGCCCCATGCCCCAGACTCGGGAACATATCCTCTTAGCTAAACAAGTCAATGTGCCCAAGATTGTGGTGGCTCTCAATAAAGTCGATATGGTCGACGATCCCGAACTCTTGGACCTTGTAGAAATGGAAATCCGCGAGCTCTTGACCAAATACGAATACCCGGGTGATGAGATTCCGGTTATTCGAGTGAGCGCCCTTAAAGCTTTGGAAGGCGATGCCACTTACCAGCAAGCTATAGCTGATCTCATGGCTAAAGTCGATGAATATATTCCCGTGCCGGAGCGCGCTATCGACAAGCCTTTCTTAATGCCCGTTGAAGACGTGTTCTCCATTAAAGGCCGAGGCACCGTGGCCACCGGCAGAATTGAGCGCGGCCAAGTTAAAGTGGGCGAAGAAATCGAAATTGTTGGCTTATTAAAAACCGCCAAAAAGAGCACCGTCACCGGGGTGGAAATGTTTAGGAAAACCCTGGATGAAGGTCAAGCGGGCGACAACGTCGGTATCTTGCTTCGCGGCATTGAAAAAGACGATATTGAGCGCGGCCAAGTGATTGTCAAACCCGGCTCGGTTACCGCCCACACCGAATTTGAGGCTGAGGTATATATCCTCACCAAAGAAGAAGGCGGCCGCCATAGCCCCTTCTTTACCGGCTACCGACCTCAATTCTACATCCGGACTACTGATGTAACGGGTGAAGTGACGTTGGCTGAAGGCGTTGAAATGGTTATGCCTGGCGACAGCGCCAACATGAAGGTAAAACTGATTCAACCGGTAGCCATGGAGCAAGGTTTGCGCTTTGCTATCCGTGAAGGCGGCCGCACCATTGGGGCTGGCGCCATTACTAAAATTGTAAAATAAGTAACACTATACGTTTAGATCCCGGCTTAATAACCCGGGATCTAAATTTTATAAAGATATAACCGCAAATTAAAAGACTATGGCAAACGCTCAAGCGAGAATCAGAGTTCGACTCAAATCCTTTGACCATCGGGTCATTGACGAGGCGGCAGCCAAAATTTTGGAAACTGCTTTGTCAACCGGAGCTAAAGTAGTGGGGCCGGTGCCCTTACCGACCAACCGCAAAGGGTTTACGGTAACCACCTCACCCCACGTCGACAAAAACTCGCAGGAACACTTTAAAATCCTGACTCACAAGCGCTTGATCGATATCATTAAGCCAACCGGAAAAACCATTGACTCAC
>CAZVUJ010000183.1:0-2529 GCA_964630135.1 uncultured Pseudomonadales bacterium
AATCTTGCCCAAAAACTCACCAATGCTATAGGCAACCAAGGAAGCTCCCAAGCCCGCTATCATTATTTCCGCGCCTCCCCTATGGACAGACACCGACGTAAATTTGGAGCGAAGCGTGCCCACCCCAAACAAGACCAAACCAACCAAAACAAACAGCAAGCTAAAATCTTTTGAAGGCAAAGCCAGAAACACCACCACCGGCATCATGCCAACCAGCACAAAAGCTGAATACGTGGTTATAGCCGAAACAAGGGGCAGATTGGGTGGTTGACTGGAGCCTTCTGCCTGCAAAAGTTCTTCGACTGCTAAATGGGGTGCATGCAACAGGGTTGTAGCAATTGTTTGAGACGAAGTTCGGGCAAACCCTTTGTGATGATAAATATCCTCGAGTTGAGTTCGCACCGCTTCGCTGTCACGGCGCAAGAGATTTCCTAATTCATGCTTTCGTTTCTCGTAGACCTGCAATTGACTTTTAACACTCAGGTAGCTTCCTACCGACATGGCAAAGCCATCGGCAAACAGGTTAGCAAGGGCCATGATAAGAATGATGCGAATCGAAGCATCAGCGCCCAGTGCTCCAGCCATAACCGCAAACGTGGTCACCGTGCCATCCAGCGCCCCGTAGACTGCCTCACCCAGAAGCATGGAGGTATTAGTTTTGTGACGTTTTGACATTCCTACTCCGGATAATTGAAATTGTTATTAGAGATTACCTGTTCTATTATACGTACTCGTAACCAAGTCATATGCTGCAATTTATTCCTCAAGTAAAGGCCTTTATTCAATCCCAGCACGCTGCAGTGCTAGCTGTGCCTTTGCCCGATAATGCTGTGCATGCAGCCGCCATGCTTTTTTCTTTCGACCTCAACTTAGCAGAATTCTACTTTTTTACCGAAGCAGGAAGCATAAAGCTGCGTCCGCTTGAAACAAGATCAACGTGCAATGCATCTTTAGTTATTGGAACAACCGAAGAAAATAAGCTTACACTTCAATTATCGGGTATTCTAGCAAAAGTAGAGCAGTTTGATACTTTGGAAAAAATCAAAATTGTCCATTATGCTCGGTTTCCTCAATCAAAAGCATATGAAAATGCAACCACTGTTTTCTTATGCTTTACACCCATCTGGTATCGCTTCACCGACTACCACACCAAACCTCCGCAAATAATTTCATCTTCTTAATTAAAGCTGTCGTAATCCTGAACTCAAACACTGCTACAATGCCGGTATGTCGTTATTCTATAAGCCATTCACAACTGTTTTGAGCCAAGTTCCCGTAATCATATACCCCATGAAGGGGATTGAGTCGTTGGTTGCTCGATCAAACCCTGATTCTATTGTCACGTTTTTAAAAGATTTGTACACCAAACAACCGTCACTCCAATCAGGTGTTTTCCATATCGTGATCCTTTGGTGTGGCGACGGTGAGCTTATGACCGATGCATGGGTTTACCGAGAACTTGAATCAAATGAAGCAGGATATACCATCGATTACCAAACATTCAGAGGCGTGGAGATGGAAAAAGGGGCGGGGATTACAGCTTCCGATGGGCTGATTATGCTGGGGCGAGAAACCGAGCTCGAGGAATCACTGCGCCTTAAGGGCAAATCGATCGAAGAGTATGTATTTGGTGTGAGACCAACACTACCTGACCCTTTAAACCCAACTGAAAGTTATTGCCTATGAAACCCCTGTATTCCTTTGGCAGTTATGGCCTATTTAGGTTGACAGCAGAGCTTGCCGAAGCCTATGCAACACAAATTGGGGAGGCGTTGGATCAAATTCCCCTGGTTGAACACCATACCCCAGATTTGATTTTGGCAATGAGCAAAGAGGGTCGAAAATTCCACGCCAAATGGGAGCATAGTTTGATTGCTCTCGATGAGCAAGGTGAGTTTGTAGGGGTGGTCATGGGCTACGAGCGCGAAGGCGAGGAAAACGAGCAATACCCACAAGCTTCCCTATATATGAGTGATTTAGCCGTGGCCAAGTCCCACCAAAAACAGGGTTTGGGTAAATGGCTTATAGCAAGTTGGCTTGATTACAACATGCAGATTGGATTTACGAGACTTAACGGTGCGTTGCAATTTTCAACCCAAACTAATTCCGCTGTCTGGAATCGGCATGTTCAAGGCTTATATGAATCGTTTGGTTTTACTAAGCGCTCGACCAAAAACCATCACAACCGGAATGATATTGTCTACGCCTTATCGATAAATTAAAGAGCAATACTAATGGCGCAAAAACCTACCATATCAATGAGTGATACGTTGTCTCTGTTGCAACAAAAGTTTGGTCAAGATATTTCTGAGTTGTCATTGTTGAGTGGCGGCGAGTGGTCACAAGCGTATTCATTTATGCAAGGGAGCCGCAAGCACGTAGTGCGTTGGTGTACATCGGCTGAAACCTTTGCAAAAGATGCGCTCGCCAGCCAATTTAACTCGAGTGCATTACCTGTTCCGGCACTTTCCCTCCAGGGCAAAGCATTTGATACGTTTTATGCGGTTTCAACTTTTGCGCCGGGTAATT
>CAZVUJ010000184.1:0-2494 GCA_964630135.1 uncultured Pseudomonadales bacterium
CCCATGAGAATATTGGCAGATCAGTGCTTATGTCAATGTTTAGAGATGACTTCTATATTCTTGGCAAAAAAAACTTCTCGTTACGCCGAGTCAGCCTCGGCTTCGCTCGAAGAATAATTAGCGCTTAATCAAACATAGCTAATAATACAAGAAGGCGAAAATTTACTTCTTCTGCCTGGAATTGGCATGAAAAACAATCGCAAGGGCTAGAAGCACAATTGCCATAAATAAAGAAAAACTGTTAATAAGATCGGTAAAACTCATGGTTGTCTCCTATTTTGTGTAATAAATGCCGAAAGTAATAAAGCATAAACCGAGCATTAACAGTTTGCTGAATGTGAAAAAATCGGAAACTCCAGAGAGAGCAGGAAGTGCGAAAGCACCAAGTATAAGACCTTTGCCTAAATCAAAACAAATATCAGCCATTCTGGTTATTTGCTTAGCATTCAATGACAACTTCAGAATCATTTGATTCCAGTATATCATTTGCCCCCATGGGTGTAGGACTATCACTACAGGTCTACAAACCTTCTTGGTCGAGTCTCACTGGCCTTGTCTGCGCTAAATAGACCTATAACTATTGACAAATGGTTATTTACTGCTATAATGCCCCACAGTCGCATCAGGAAAGACATAGACAAGAAAGACTTTCTCGATACGACCGAAAACTCTTTACATACTAAAGTAGTAGAACCAGAAAAAACTTTGAGTGTAGAGCACGGATAGCGCTCTGCACACAAAAACCAAACTGGTTCGTTGCCCGGAAGGGGGCTGAAACGATTATGAAAAAAACTCTTCTAGCTGTTATGGCTACCGTGGCTCTCGTTGCCACCCCAGCGCAAGCTGATGGCGACACCAAAGTTACCGAAAAAGAAGTGTGCACCACCCAATACGGCGGTGCAACTGAATGCAAAAAAGAAAAGGTAACTGAGGAAGTCACCCACAAAACGGTTGACGCCGGATTAGGTGATTACCCCTTAGCCACTATCGCTTTCGCAACCAGTATGGTCGCAGCCGCTTTATATGCTGCTTCAATTGCAGCCAAGCGCGCTTAAAAAAACAAGCGAGCGAGCTAAAAGAATTCGCCCGAATTCCCTAAAAACACTAACCACCCGCTGACAAAAAGTCAGGCACACAAATTAAACCCGAGGAATTTGAGCGCTTTACAAAAAAGTCAGCGGGTGGTTTTGGTTAATGCACTTTAATTAGGTATAAGCGGGACTTATGTTTATATGTCATTCCGGTAAAGACACGTTAGTAGTCTTATCCGGAATCTATACAAAATAGCCTGGATTCCCGATCAAGTCGGGAATGACACTGCTAAGTCTTAGGACAAGAAGAAACTTGTCTGCAGTTTAAGCTGTTTGCCTTTACTCGGGCAACAAGGCAAACAGCCTAACGTGCAGAGAAGATAGCACCTTAAAAACTAATTTGATGTAAGAGCCAATGAGCCGTTTACCATTTTATTGGTAAACCTTTGTTGCTCGAGTTCTTTTCAGGTCGCAGATAGTGAATATCTGACCAACGTTTTTTGTCTTGCCAGCAATTAATGCACACATCCATTCGAGGAAGACGATCTGAGGAATAGAGGCCAAGTTTAATGATATCTCGTTGATTACATTGCTGATTGCATAAATCGCATTCGTAATAAGTAGCCATCGTGGCATTAGTTGTATCCCAATCACATGCGACAAGCAAGAAAACAAACCACATCAAATTAGTAAGTATTCGTTTTGATTAGCTCCCTAAGTAGGGGAGGTAGTTGAAGCCGCTGGATTGAGGGGTTGAGTCTGACTCGATACTTTCGATACAGCGAAAGCACCTTAAGAAATAAACGGCAGTAGATCGTCTTTGGTAAGCAATTTATTCTGCTTACATTGATTGATCAAGGCATAGCTGACTTGATGGCGAAAACCAACATAACAGACAGTTTTCTGCACTGCTTGGGCTTCCCAAATAGCGGGTAGTAAGTCGGTATCGGAGCTGACTAGATAGACAATGTCATAGGTGTCAAGGTATGCGCCTTTCATAATGTCGACAGCCAGTTGGACATCGACGCCCTTCTCGTGATGTCTGCCAGCAGATTTGAGCAAGTAGCCAAGCTGAACCATAAAGCCATCCTTTTCTAGTCGGGTTAACAGCTCCTGTTGCTTGGCCATGGTGAGTCTCACTGGTTTTGGGTCAGAAGGTTTGGCTTTGAATTCGCCAACCGCGTAAAACATATCCACCAGTTTATGACGACCACTTAGCCACCGACTAAAGCTTAAGTAGTCAAAACTGGATTTATGAGGAACGCCAAGAGTCTTGAGTTTGAAATAAAAGTTACTGCCATCGAAAATGAAAACCGATCGTTTTTGTGTCATGAGATTAGCGTAGCAAACTCACCTACGTACCAGCAATTGCGCAAACTGCTTATTCAGTCGTTTTGCAAAGCTGGATACTGTGTCGGGCAAAGAAAAACCCGGTCCCAACTTTCGTCGAGTGCCGGGGGATT
>CAZVUJ010000185.1:0-2475 GCA_964630135.1 uncultured Pseudomonadales bacterium
TCGGTATTGGTGAGTAGCGGACTAGATTTAGCCATAATGTTGTGCGATTTCCACTAGATGACTCTGCACCCTATATCATACCAGAGGAACACGGCGTCAAAATAGGCGGTGAATTTTGGAAGTGTGTCGCCAATTTTTTAATTCTGAGGTGGTTGTCCGCTTTGATAAACGCTACCGTTTAGTCACCCAAGTAGGTGAACGACTGGGCGATGGCGTCGAGCTCGTCGTAGAGCTCGGGGGAGGAGGTGGAAAGGAAGTAGACAGCACTTCCGGCATATACATAGTAAGTTTTTTTATCACCCATAAAACCTTTAATGGCTTCATAATTTTTAATGGATGATTCTTCAAATTTATCTAATTTGTTAACGATATTGTTAAGGGGGCTTGTAAGATGACTCATCAAATCATCATAATTTGTTGCGTTGTGAGCAAGGTCTATTTCTCCTTCGCTTGATGATAGTGTTAGAGTTCCAAAGCGTTCTTCACTCGAGAATTTGGTTGGGACGATCAGAGAAATATCTAGCGGACCTTTAGTGGTAATAACTCTCTCAGTCGCTTCAGGCTGGCTGTGCTCGCTTGGGCCAAAGCTGTTCCGAATATACCAAACTACTCCCGCGATACAAAGTACTAGAGCCATAAGTACTAGTAAGAAATTGTAATTTTTCTTATTTTCAACTTTCTTCTTCATAACTTCTCCTCTTCTAGTTATAGACGACACTGCCCTCATGGGTTGAGAGTCTTAATGGTTTAAATCCGGTATAGGTTTTGGTGGAGAGCGTGCGGTTATTCATAAGCTCTAGCGCCTTCGTTTTGTTTTTCGCCACATCATAGGTGAGTACCACGCTTTTTTTGTCCATATACCAAGATTGGATAATGGCGGAGTAGGGATAGGGTTTCTTGTATGACTTCACCCGAGTTATGGTGTAGAGATTTTCAGGCAAGGCAATCTCTGGTTCTGCTCCATACTGAAGTGTTTTTAACTTCCACGATTCAGTGAGCAAGAACTGGTTCTTTTTGATCGTGAGAGTTGTGTTAGCTCCCAACCCGGCATCGGCGGTGATTGTTTCAAGATTTGAGTTCAATTGCTCTCGGACAATCTCAGCTTCGGCTTCATTGCTTGCCACTTCAATGGTGCTGAAATCAGTGCTCAACCCAATGAGTAATTCAGGAAGCACTGCTGGAGCAAGTGCTGCTGAGAAACTAGCTGATTTAAATGCCTCCACATTATCAACCGCATCACTGGAGTAGTAATGAAGCGTATAGTCTCCGGCTTGAGTGGCTTCAATGGGCTCGTTAAACAATTGCCATTCCTCATCGTTTAAGCGATAAAAGGTGTGGCCTAATCCTGCACTAGGAGAGGCGTCATGCGCTGTGAGTGAAATGGTAAGAGGAAGGGGATACGCTCCCGTGCTCAGAGCTTCATGGTTAAATACCACGCTGGTTTCTGGAGCAAGTGAATCAATTCGCGGTGCAGCCAGCGCAAAGAAGGAGAAATGGGTAGTGGTGGCAACGGCTTCTTGGGTTTCATAGTTAATTTCAGTTTCATGCGGCTGCCAAGATATGCCATCGCTACTGGAATAAATGAGTGCCTGGTTCATGTCGACATTACTCAAGTCTTCATCGGCAAAGCTAATAGTGACCGTCGCCGGTTGAGACAGAGTCGTGATGGGTGTGCCAAACAAGTTTTTAAGCACGATTTCAAAGATCGAACCCACAGGAGAGAGGTTGTCTAGGATAAATTGAAACGGCTGAGCTTGGATAAACACGGTGGCTTTTTCGACCACCGACCCTGGAGCAATGACTAGTTTCAGTTTGTTGTGAGGAAACACGCCACCGTTCGTGGGCAGGGATTGATTGAGCGTGCTCAAGGCTTCTTCCCACAGATAAAAACTATCGTTACCTGACCTCTCCTCATTTCTGTAGGTAAACGTATAGTCGGGCCAAGGATCATAATCCTCACTTTGCCAGCCAAACGGATCAGTTAACCCATCAGGGATATTATCGTTGAAATCTCCATCCTGATTTTTGTCCTCAACCACCATGAAGTGTAAGTGAGCACCAGACGTATTTCCTGTAACACCCACTAACCCAATCTGATCTCCTTGTTCTACCTGCGTGCATGCTTGGGTGTCAGTGGTGATAAGATCTGTTTCTTGAAGATGATAATAGCGGGTTTGGTAGTGGTTGCCATGATCAATGCGAATGGTGTAACCGCAGTCGTCGCAATAAGCATAGGTGGCGCAACCGGCTGCCGCAGCCAACACTGGAGTGCTCAATCCTGCTCCAGACAATCGGCCCCAATCATAGCCATCGTGAGAGGAGTACTCATATCCTGCAGACCGTGAGTTTCCTAAGTAAGTCACGACATTATTATCCATTTCTTCAGGTTCATCCAATGCCGCACTAACACTCAGCAACGGATACTCATGGTCAAAGTAGCTGTTGATGTCAAGAATCACATCTTCATACGTTCTC
>CAZVUJ010000186.1:0-2447 GCA_964630135.1 uncultured Pseudomonadales bacterium
ATATTCTCAAAGTCCGCGCCCAAGAAATAATGACTCATCGCTTATTTCGCTTTGGCTTGGTGGGGATCATTGGCGCTCTCGTACAATTAACTTCGCTGAGTTTCTACCGCTTATTTTTGCCGTTTCAACTGGCCTATTTTTTCAGTGTTGAAATGGCCGTGATCTCCAACTTTATCTGGAGCAACCTGTGGACGTTTGCCGATCGCCAATTGTCAACTCACCAATTACTTCCCAAATTTGTCCAATTCAATCTGGCATCCGCCGGCTCGATTCTGATTCAGCAAGTGGTGGCTCTTATCGGGCAAGCCACGGTGGGTTTGCGGCCCTTGATTCTGCTGCCCCTTATTTCTCTCTGGCTCGATTCTGGCATAATGTTTGCGCTCGTGGGAATTTTGCTGGGCATGGTGTGGAATTATGTGGCATACACGACGTTTATTTGGAAAAAGAAATAATCCGCTCGATGAAGCTTGGTAGTGAGGAAGCAGTATGGTTTCTTTTTCGCCCAAAAAAACATGGAACTCATTGCAAACGTTTGCTCAAAAACCGGCAGGAATCATCGTTATTACCTTGCTTCTTCTTGGGTGTTTTTTGCGGTTTTATCGTTTGCCCGACACAATTCATTTTCAAGGCGACCAGGGTCGTGATGCTATTCTGGTCAAGCGCATGCTCACGGAAAGGAACCTGCCTTTTATTGGCCCGGTAACCAGTGTGGGCAATCTCTACTTGGGTCCCTTCTATTATTACTACATGGCTCCCTGGCTGGCGCTGACGTATCCGAGTCCGGTAGGGCCGGTGATTGGCGTGGCTCTGGCCAACGTGGCTAGTCTGGTGCTGCTCTACATCGTGGCACATACGATGTTTGGTCAAAAGGCAGCACTTTTTTCTCTGGCACTCTATGCCGTCATGGTACCCGCTATCGCCCACAGCCGGTTTTCCTGGAACCCAAACATCATGCCGCTCATTATGCTTGGCATTATGTATTGCCTGCAGCAGGCGCGCAAAAACGCGAAGTATGTGAGCCTGGCCTGGCTCCTGTTTGGCTTGCTGATTCAGTTGCACTACATGGCTTTAGTGGTTGGTGGCGTGATAGTGCTGTATTCTCTCTATCTCCTGCTTCATGAGAAAACACAAAGAAAGCAACTCTTGCTGTGGAGTGGGGTGGGGCTTGGTTTATTTGGCGCCACACTCGTGCCTCAAATTGCTTTTGACTTGAAAAACAGAGGCATCTTATCTCAAGGATTTATCCGCTTTTTTACCGGCGATGAAGTGCATATTAGTGCCAGCTCCCAGCGCCTAAGTTTGACCACCAAACTGCTTGACCGGCTAAAATTTTTGCTTTTTGATTTATTCCGCTTGCCCACGCCCTCAGCCTCTCTGCCACTGCTTTTTCTGTTGCTTGCGGCATGGGCTGTGGGTGCGCTTAAAAAAACCTGGTCCCGTGACAGCCTGGTGATGGTCACCTTAGTCATGGTGACTACCTGGTGGGGGAGCTACCTGTATACCAGTTCTATTCATGAGCATTATGTGGCTTTTTTCTTTCCGGTAGCGGCTCTTGTCTGGGGAGTGGCTTTGGCAACAGTGTCTAAAATGCATCTCTTAGGCAAAGCAGTGGGAATGGGGCTACTTCTGTTTGTAGCCTTTATTAATCTTCGCCAAGCTCACCCGTTCACTGCCGAGGCCAAGCCTCTCTCGCGATTCCAGCGAGTCGTGACGTTAGCTCAACCCTATCTGACTCAGGAAAAATACAATCTAGCCATGGTGGCCGAGGATCGGGAATACAAGGCGCTCAACTACCGCTACTTTTTTGAAGTGAGTAATACTCCGCCAGCACACGAAGATGACTACACTTATTTAGATCAACTAATCGTGATCGCTGAAACCAAAACTATCGATCCAACCAGTTTGAGCCCGATCGAGTTTCATCCCCTGCACGAAATGTCGCTTGCCAAACGGATTGTGCAAACCAACGGCCCCGATATTCTCATCTACACTAGAAGAGAGAGCAGCTTATAAGGCTGCCACTTTCGCCGCCAATTGCCCACACGCTGCGGCAATATCGTCGCCCATAGTGCCGCGAATTGAATGGGCTACGTCGTAGCAGTCCAAAATAGCCGCGAAGCGATGCAGCGATTTTTGACTCGATCTCTCAAACGGCTTGCCTTCAACGCGGTTGTAAGGAATCAAATTGACATGGGCCAGGCGATGAGTGAGCAATCTTCCCAATTGATGGGCGTGCGTGGAGCGATCGTTAACTTGGTCGATCATGACATATTCATAGGTGATGCGCTTGTTGGTGAGGCTCACAAAATCGTCCATGGCCTGCATCAACTCATCTAACGAGAAAACTTTGGCAACAGGCATAAGGATTTCGCGCAAACTTTGATTGGGCGCGTGCAAGCTGATGGCCAATCGGCCACGGAAGCCTTTTTCCATCAGTAAGCGCAATT
>CAZVUJ010000187.1:0-2441 GCA_964630135.1 uncultured Pseudomonadales bacterium
GGCGATTAATCTGGACCTGAATCACGGCTTTAGCTTTCCTATCTTTTAGTTTTCTTACCCACCGGTCAAAAGTGTCCGTTTTCAGAACCTCCATATGTTAATTGTAGTCTATAAGCTACATAAATCAACGGGGATACATCTCTAGCGGATTAGAAGTTGGAGGTTCGTACCGGCTCGAGCAACACCCAGTTGCGTGATACGGCAGGCTCAGAGCAGAGATTGCGGTTAAAACAGCAAGGGCGTCGCATACCTTTATTGAGTTTGTCGAGCATCACTTCTATATGTTTTTGGCGGGTTTCTGATGTTTTAACCGCACGGATCCAACGGATCCAGTCCCAGCGAGCAAGCGGAGTGATGTCGTTCCATAACTCTTGAGCTTTGGGCGAGAAAGACAGTGCTTTCTTTACGTCTTCAGGAATCTCTGGCTCGATCCACTCATTGGTCGGCTCAAGTGAAATGCGCACTCTATCGCCTGGCGCGGCATGAGCTTCATCAAGCAGTCTTTTGTCCGGCCTAAACCAGTGACTTGGTTTTTTTCCTGCCCCATACTTTCCATCGGGTTCTAACACGGCTTTAAAAGGCACACCATTAATCGTTCCCGAAACCATGGTCATGCCTCTTGAGGGCAGCCTTGCACTTGCCTCCTCGGGCAAGCGAAGAATGGTCCATGCATTAATAGTAATAAGTTTAGTTTCAAAATTGATTGCTGACATACTTTCTATTCTATCAAACCGCTGAATTCCTAAAATCTCAATAAAACAGAGTACAATGGCATCACGTCAGTATGAAAAACAATCTTATCGTTATTGGTTTCTTTTGCCTCTATTTTTTGCTGGGTTTATGTATCGTTAAAGACTATGGAATATCTTGGGATGAACCAACTGAACGGTTTACCAGTATTGAACAATACAAATTTGCTGTTAGCAAACTATTTTCTCTCTTTCACCATGAATCCGCTCTAATTGGTGAGTTGATGCATAACTGGCAAATGCTCCAGGGATATCCTGACCGATATTATGGCACATTCCTTCATTGGCCCTTAGTGGCTCTTGAGCATTGGACAGGCTTTACTCAACAATCCCGAGAAATATTTTATTTGAGACACCTTAATACGTTTGTGTATTTCTTTATTGCCGCCATGTGTCTTTTCAAAATCGTCAAAAAAAGATTTGCATCAGACAAGCTGGGCATACTTGCGGTTTTGATGCTGGTGACTTCTCCCAGATTCTTTGCCGAGTCATTTTACAACAATAAAGATATTTTATTTGCTTCTTGGTACATGATTGGCATATATGTGAGTCTTTGGTATTTAGAAACTACATCTCTCAAACGAGCGCTTATCACTGGCATAATTCTGGGTATTGGCATTAATACGCGCATAATGGCCATATTATTGTGGGTCATGATTGGCATTTCGTTACTCATGACGCTCAAAAAGTCAACAATCATAAAAGCCGCTGTTTCACTAATGGTTATCATTGCAGTTTCTCTTGCAACATATATTATTACCATGCCTACAGCCTGGGGAAATGAGTTCGGTTTCCTGCTAGATGCTTTTCACAAATTCGCCCACTTTAACTGGTTTGGAAAAACCTTATATCTCAATGGCTTTGCGGAATGGAACAGTATCCCGTGGCATTATATCCCTGTGTATGCTTGGGCAACCACACCACTGTGGTATTCGGTTCTCTTTATTCTTGGACTTGCTATCTTTATTAAGCATATTATCACTCATCGCAAAAAAGTGCGTTACTATTTCACACCACTTTTTTCGATAGATTTTTTTCTCGTTATGAGCGCAGTATTGCCTCTAGTAGCAGTAATTGTGCTGCGGTCAGTCGTCTATGACAGCTGGCGACATATGTATTTCATGTATTTGCCTATGGTCTATGGAATGGTGTATGGAATTCATCATGGCACTACGTATAAAAAATACCTAGTGGGGATATCGCTCGTAGTCATAGGAATAAATAGTATCTGGATGATACACAATCATCCCTATCAATTTCTCTATTTCAATCCTATTGCTCGAATTCATGCTTCAGATAATTTTGAGCGAGATTATTGGGGAGTCGTTACCCTTGATCATGTCGAATATATTTTAGAAAACGATCCCCGGAGTGAAATAAAAATTTGGAAAAATGATTATATGTTTAAGCATATAGACCTCATGCTCAACAAAGATGAAAAAGCGCGGTTTACTATCGTCCCAAATAAATCAGAGTCTGATTATCTAACTCATTATTTTCATAATACCCGAGAGAGATCGTGGAGTGAGCCAGGGTTTGAAGAAATAAGATCAATTGAAGTCGACGGGGTACGCGCCCAAACGCTCTATAAGCGCACTGCCCTCCCCATTGACTAATAACCTCTAGGAAAAGCAGACAGTAAATTGATTTGGGGGTCGTATCCAAGATCTTACTACAACTTTGAGGAAATTA
>CAZVUJ010000188.1:0-1229 GCA_964630135.1 uncultured Pseudomonadales bacterium
CGCCTGGATAATTCCTGGCCGCTGCAGGTGGATGCGACGCTGCAATACATCAAAGGTAACCAAACGGATTGGTGGCCGGAACCACTAGCAGCCGATAAAAATCTGGTTTCCCCCTACAATACTTATCAAAACACGGGTCTACCGCCCTCACCCATTGCCAATCCTTCACTTTCAAGCATCAAAGCCGCACTACAACCCACAGCCTCTGAGTATTGGTATTATATTAGTGATCTAGAGGGCACCATGCATTATGCGACGACCCTCGAGGAACACAACGCCAATGTCGAGCGCTATCTGCGCTAACAAGATTCCCGTTTGTTTTGCTCCTAGTTGGTATATGATTTTAGTATCATGCCCACTCTTGCCACTGCCCTTGCTCAAGCTTTCCCTGACAAAGCAGACTACATCCTTGAACGGCTCAGCTCCAACCTGCAAGCGCGCAAAGACGAAATACTCACGGTGCCCAAACCACCGATACTGACGCTGTATTCCACCTATCCCGACGCGTTTGAAGAAAATGGCCAGCGAACTATACACACCCTGACCAACAAGCTTCCCTATATTAGTGATCTGGGATGTAATGCCATGCATGTGCTGCCCTTTTTCCCCTCACCCCTGGTCGACGGCGGCTTTGATATCACCGACTTTATGGCTGTGCGATCAGATTTGGGGAGCATGACTGACTTTGATGAACTCCTCAAAAAAGCTCATGACTTACACCTCAGTGTCTTTATCGATCTAGTGTGTAACCATGTTTCGCAAAAACACCCTTGGTTTGAACAAGCCCAAGCGGGTCAAGCACCATTTACTGATTTTTTTATCACCAGCGAGAAGAAACCCGTGCTGCAAGAAATCAAAGATGGGGTTGCGTCTTATGATCTCGATGGTCAACCCCTACGTGCAGTAATTATTTTTCCGGAGCAAGCCGGCGAATTACCTCATTGGATCAAAGGAAGTGACAACCGGTGGTATTTTCATACCTTTTATCCGCATCAACTGGATCTCAACTGGCACAACCCGGATGTGTTTATTGCCCTTGCTCAAGTAGTGGAATTTTGGGCGGCCAAGGGAGTTAATTTCCGCCTCGATGCTGCCCCCCACCTCGACAAAGCCACACGAGGAATGATCGAAAAGAACACACCGCGCAACCACACCCTCATCTCGCTGCTGCGTAGTGTCCACCTGCTCACGAAGCCTGATAGCCACCTCATTGCCGAAGTGGTCGACGG
>CAZVUJ010000188.1:1329-2430 GCA_964630135.1 uncultured Pseudomonadales bacterium
GATATTGTCTTTGCTCACTTTTTGCTAGCTTCGTTGCCTGGATCGATCGCACTTTTCTATGGCGATGAGGTAGGCAAAGGCAATGCCACTGAGTATGTTGATCAAGAAGTCTGGCGCAAGAGACATTTAACCGGAGATAACGCAATTGCTGCCGACCAACGAGATCTGGGCCGCGGTATTATCTATACCGCCGAGTACTACAGCCATAAAGGTCAGTATCTTTATAAATCAATTCAGGAAATTCTGCACGCCCGCGCGCTCCATCTTGTTTCAGATTCCCGGGATAGCAAACTGCTTGATAAACCAGCAAAAGAAGTGATTGCTTTTGCGCATCTAACACAGCCTCAAATAACCGTCTACGCCAACACAAGTCAGGAATTTGTGGAAATTCCATTGGCCAGCGAAACTCAAGTCATACTCAATTGTAATCAGGCAATCATCGAAACTAACCGACTCCTGCTGCCTCCCCGATCTGGAGTATGGATTCAAGCCAGGAACTAAAGATTAAACTTTGCTCAGTGCATAAATGTTTGCTACCATAGAATCGTATGTTAAAACGAAATAAGCTGGCGGTTGTCTATATAGCAGATCGAACCTTCTGGGTAGGCGTGCCCAATAAAAAATCTGTGGATTTATATGAAGTCACTTGGAACGGTGAAGATCTGACTACTCCCTTTTCTAAACTTAAAGAGCAATTTTCGATAACCCAAGTAAAAATTATTCTGGGTAACTCCCTGGCCCAAGTGGCGGTCTTAAAGCAGCCTACCGAGAAATTGAGCCGGGAGGCAATTCTTTCGAGTGTTAAAGAGTTTTTTGCCGAAGACGTGCAAGACGTTAGCTTCGACTGGAAAACCCTGGAGGAAATTGGCAATGATAGTGTCATTGAAATTACCGCGGCCCCCAATTTTATCCTGCAACGTATTAAAGACGCAGCCAACGAGGCCCGTATTGCAATTGTGGCCATTAAACCAGTGAGCGTGTTGCTTGCCGAGCAGACCAAAGACATACCTCAACCGCATCTTATTATTTGGCGCAAGCAGGAAGCTCTGGCTTTAATTGCGTTTGAGGGCAGTGTCTACCAAGCCAGGGATATTGAAACTT